>JAPKDN010000378.1 GCA_028822575.1 Alphaproteobacteria bacterium
TGGGGGCGTCAACCATGGAAAGAGCTCCTTAAGGATTAAAACATTGTTGGTTTGCACATTGCCAACTGGATTGGATTGCCGCAACGGATAGTCACGCGTGACTATCCGTTGGTAGCGATCGTTTTGTAGGTTTAAATCTAGAGCCTGAAGTCACCGATAGTTGACACCACAAGATTTGGCCAGAGTAGCTATTATTAGTCATCGGGCCGTAGGTTCAAACCCTACTGTGGTCACCACACTTTTGTTTGTTTTCAAGAATGTATTTAATAGTGCTTGAGGTTTTTATTCTCGATAGGTGTTGTGGGTAACGCCTCGGGTATTCGGCACCCAACCCCGAGAAACCACGGTAAACGCGGTCTCGGACTGTGACTTGTCTGACGTCAGCGCCTGTGGGACAGATTAGGTGCTTTGCGTAACGTTGGTCTGACAACGCCGTAGTCAGAGCTAGGGTCTAGGGCCGAAGACGCGCCCCGCCGCCGGTCGGCCCCCGACCCTGTCGACGTAGGCGTTCAGGTGGGTCAGCCGGCCGTCGGCCCGCAGTTCCCCGTCGGCGTTGGAGGAGACCCCACCTTATCACGCGGTTCGTTTCTTCTTGCAAGCTGAACCAGGCTAAACTACATCGAAAATGGTGCTGTCTTGACATGATCGCTCCGAATTCTAGCGATCCGTCGTTTTAACTCCGGTAACACTTGGCATTGCGAGACAATCATGAGTCTGTACACTGATTATTTAGTCGAGATTGGAGAACGTAAAAACCAGGATTTGCACCCGAAACCGGTCGAAGACGGAGCGCTCGTTGAAGAACTGATCGCAGAGATCAAAGACACCGGTCACGCGCACCGGGCAGAGTCACTCAAGTTCTTCATCTACAACACTCTTCCCGGGACGACGAGTGCGGCCGGGGTTAAAGCAGCGTTCCTTAAAGAAATCATTCTCGGCCGAGCTGTCGTCAAAGAGATAACGCGGGCATTCGCGTTCGAACTCCTCTCGCACATGAAAGGCGGCCCATCTGTTAAGGTACTGCTCGATCTGGCATTAGGCGACGATACCGATATCGTCGCGGCTGCGGCTGACGTTTTAAAAACGCAAGTCTTTCTGTACGACGCAGATACGGACCGGTTGGAGGCGGCGTTCAAGGCAGGGAACGCGGTCGCCAAAGACATCCTACAGAGTTACTCTGACGCCGAGTTCTTTACCAAACTGCCGGATATCGAGGACGAAATAAAGGTCGTTACCTACGTCGCGGCGGAAGGGGATACTTCCACCGACCTCATGTCCCCTGGCGCCGAAGCGCATTCCCGTGCAGACCGGGAATTGCACGGCAAAAGCTTTATCTCTGAAAAAGCCCAGAGTGAAATTGAGGCGCTCAAAATCCAGCATCCTGGTAAGCGACTCATGCTAGTCGCCGAGAAAGGCACCATGGGTGTCGGTTCCTCGCGGATGTCCGGAATCAACAACTGCGCGCTCTGGACAGGTCACGAGGCCAGTCCTTATGTGCCTTTCGTCAATATCGCGCCGATCGTGGCCGGCACCAACGGTATTTCGCCGATATTCCAAACCACGGTGGGCGTCACCGGCGGTATCGGCATCGACCTCAAGAACTGGGTCAAAAAAGTGGGCGACGACGGCAAAGTTTTGATCAACAACGATGGCAACCCGGTCCTGGAAGAAAAATACTCTGTTGCGACGGGCACGACCCTGACCATTAATACAAGAACCCGAAAACTCTATAACGAAGATTGCTCCGAAGAGCTGGCCGATATTACGGCATCCTTCGCACCTCAATCTGTTGAATTTATGAAAGCCGGTGGATCCTATGCCATTGACTTCGGAAAAAAACTCCAGACATTTTCTGCTGAAATACTGGGCGTGGAGCCGAAACCGGTCTTTGCGCCCGCCAAAGTGGTTTCCCACTCGGGTCAGGGTCTGACCGCCGTTGAGAAGATTTTCAACAACAATGCCGTGGGCGCTCCGGAAGGAACCATCCTGTACGCGGGATCTGACGCCCGGGTGAGAGTCAACATTGTTGGCTCCCAAGATACGACTGGCCCGATGACCGTCCAGGAACTGGAAGCCATGGCCGCAACGGTGATTTCCCCAATTTTGGATGGCGCTTACCAATCTGGCTGTCACACAGCCTCTGTGTGGGACAGCAAAGCACAAGCCAATACGCCAAAGCTTATGGCCTTCATGAACAAATTCGGTCTCGTCACTGGTCGCGACCCAAATAGCGCCTATGCCCCCATGACGGATGTGATCCACAAAGTCCTGAATGACATCACCATCGATGACCGAGCAGTCATTATCGGCGGCGACTCTCATACACGGATGTCCAAAGGCGTTGCCTTTGGGGCTGACTCGGGAACCGTTGCGCTAGCGCTGGCAACAGGTCAGGCGAGCATCCCTGTGCCTGAGTCCGTTAAAGTAACCTTCAAGGGCAAGATGGGCGAGCACATGGACTTCCGTGACGTGGTCCACGCGACCCAAGCTCAGATGCTGGCTCAATTCGACGGGGAAAACGTCTTCCAAGGCCGAATCATCGAAGTGCATATTGGCACGCTTCTCGCGGACCAATCCTTCACGTTCACGGACTGGACGGCAGAGATGAAGGCCAAGGCGTCCATTTGTGTTTCCAATGATGAAACCCTGATCGCATCGCTCGAAATTGCAAAAGCTCGTATCCAGGTGATGATCGACAAGAGTATGGAAATCGGCTCAGGGATGCTCCACGGGTTGATCGAAAAGGCGGACAGTCGTATCGCGGAAATCAGGTCCGGAGAGCAACCTGCTCTCAGGCCGGATGATAACGCCAAATACTTCGAGGAAGTGGTGATCGATCTCGACCAGATTAATGAACCGATGATTGCTGACCCCGACGTCGACAACATCGACGTCGCGAAACGGTACACGCACGATACCATCCGCCCAATTTCCTACTATGGTGGTAACAAGAAAGTCGATCTGGGTTTCGTCGGTTCGTGTATGGTGCACAAGGGTGATTTGAACATCGTCGCGCAGATGTTCCGGAACCTGGAAAAGACTAACGGCAAAATCGAGTTCAAAGCGCCGCTGGTTGTAGCGCCGCCCACCTACAACATCGTCGACGAGTTGAAGGCGGAAGGCGATTGGGAAATTCTGCAAAAGTACGCCGGGTTCGAGTTCGACGACACGGCGCCCAAGACTGAGGCACGTACCGCTTACAAGAACATCCTCTATCTGGAGCGCCCCGGCTGTAACCTCTGTATGGGCAACCAGGAAAAGGCAGCCAAGGGCGATACCGTCATCGCGACATCGACCCGCCTGTTCCATGGCCGGGTTGTAGCTGACTCCGACGAGAAGAAGGGTGAGTCGCTGCTGGCGTCAACACCGGTAGTGGTCTTGTCGACCATCCTTGGCCGGACACCGAGCATCGACGAGTATAAGTCTGCGGTTAGCGGCATTAGTCTGACAAAGTTTGCGCCGCCGATTGCATAAGTGTGCGGTGAGCTAGTTACCCACCGCTTGTGGCTACTGCCGTGCTTGCCTGCTCCGACTGGTATTCGGAGCAGGCAGCTCTATGTGTTTAATCTCCCATCAAATTCGCTATGACCGCTTTGGGTCAAAAGCAAATCATTTTACTGTATCCGGTGATTGTCTGCTTATGTACTGTCAGCGATCAGTCTCGCGTGGGTAAATTGGCGTCAAATTCGTGATTGACCATCCAAGTTTCTGATTAGAACTCCATAATCCAATACAGCCAGACGGCGCGCTGGATGACGGCATTGTCAGACCAACTCGCAATGGCCAAGGGAACAGCCAGATAGTCAAATATCAGGCCGCGAGTTGGCGCCATTAGGTCAGAGCGGCAGCGCGGTCATGTTAAAATATCACGGTGGTTGAGATGGGGCTCTTGGTTGAAAAGGTTGAGGATCGAGGCATGGACGGAGGCGAATTTCTTCAGGGTGCCAATGTTCCTGAACTTCGACATCGCTTATTTCCGTCGGCGGAATGGTTGGTCCAAGTTCTCGGCCCGATTGTTCAACCGACCGCCACATTCCTACCTGGCGAAGCTGCCGATCATCTTCATCGCCGCGCGATATGAGCGAAGCCGGTCTGTGACGATGGTCTTCGGGCGGCCGTAACGTTTCACCGCGCACTTCAGAAACTTCAGCGCAGCCTTAAGATCACGACATTTCGTCACAAAACCCTATAAAACTTCGCCTTCATGGTCGACCAGCGCGCCAAGAAGCTACTCAACTACTACAAC
>JAPKDN010000379.1 GCA_028822575.1 Alphaproteobacteria bacterium
AGATGCGGAACTGTCACTCGGCCCGCCGGCGGCAACGCGCCCACAGGGAATTCTATATTATATATACTCCAGAGCCTTGCAAGTATTTCTTGTGCTTTTGGTTTAAGGTGATCAGGCATAAAAACTGTCTCGGTCCCAAATCTAACACCATTGACTGCCAATGCCTTGCGACCCTCGTCTCCCAAAGTCAGGAGCAGATCGTTAACCTGGTCTCGGGGCATCGCGCCCAGCCATTCGGTCAATTGATAGATTACCCCCCGCGCCGCACCCCGCGCCTCGATTTTCCGCAATTTGACCAACCTTGGAATACGAGCCTCTAACTGCGCGTCAAGCCAAGCCTTAAGGCGTTCTTCGATCAACCCACGCTCCTCCATCGTCACTAAGTCGGAGACCACGAGCCGGATCAACGGCGACAGAGGACCGCGCCCAGGCTCGGCCCGTGCGACGCGGGCGCCACGCCAAAGGATCGTGCCACTTTCGCCAAACCCAAACTCATCGTCGCCCGCGGCTTTGATCCAGGTTACCCGACGCGCAAGCTCGGTCGGGAGCACCCGTCGGGCCGCGGTCAGCACCGGCTTGGAATTCGGTCCACTGAGGATCTCAGGAATGAAGGTCATACCGTCAAGCCTGCCAACCACGTGGCCTTCGACTGTTATCTCCCCATGGGCGCTAACTCCCACCAACAATTCATCCGCGCTTTTGAGTTTTTGCACTAGGATCGCCGCTCGCTTGTCGACGAAGCGTTGGGTCAACCTCTCATGTAAGGCGTCCGATAACCGGTCCTCGATCGCCCGCGCCGTTTGTTGCCAGTGCAGCGGGTCGCTGATCCAGTCACCGCGATGGCTGATATAAGTCCAGGTACGAACATGGCTTATCCGCCCAGCCAAGGTATCGATATCACCCTCGGTTTTGTCGAAGCGTTTCATCTGTTCGCCGACCCAATCGGTCGGCAATCGCTCGGCGGGTCCAGTCAGATGGCGATAGATATCCGTCAGCAGTTTGGTGTGAGACTCCGCCATCGTCTTGCGAAAATCCGGAATCTGGCAAACCTCCCAAAGAAGGCGCACGCGGGAGCGGACATTGGCGCGTTCGATGATCTCGGGCGCCCTTGAAAGGGTCTCCAATACCCGATGATCGTCGCCATCGCGTTTACGCAGGAAGAACGGGTGCGGCGGCGGCTGCTCCAGTGTCCTGCGCAAGTCGCGCAATGATTGATAGGACAGATCATTACTGCGCCAAAACATGCCGCGCAGCGGTTCGAAGGAATGCTCCTCGATCGCCTCGACCACCTCGTCGTCGAACCCCGGGCAATCGCCGGTGACGCCAAAGGTGCCGTTGTTCATGTGTCGACCGGCGCGGCCCGCGATCTGCGCCAATTCCTGAGGGGCCAGCCGCCTCGGCATCTTGCCATCGAACTTGGTGTCCTCCGCGAACGCCACATGGTCGATATCCATGTTCAGCCCCATGCCGATCGCGTCGGTGGCGATCAGATAGTCGACCTCACCGTTCTGATACATCTCGACTTGGGCGTTTCGGGTTCTGGGCGACAAGGCCCCGAGCACGACAGCCGCGCCGCCCCGTTGCTGGCGAACCAGCTCGGCCAGCACATAGACATCGCCGGCCGAGAACGCCACCACCGCCGAGCGTCGCGGCAACCGGGTAATCTTGCGCGCACCGTCATAGGTAAGCTGCGAAAGTCTGGGCCGGGTGGTGAATTTTGCGTCTGGAATTAGTTTTTTCAAGAGCGGACGCACCGTCAACGCACCGAGAAGCATGGTCTCCTTCAACCCTCGGGCGCCAAGCAATCGTTCTGTGAACACATGGCCACGCTCACGATCGCCGACCATCTGAATTTCGTCGATCGCCAGGAACTCAACCGCCCGCTCGGAAGGCATCGATTCGACGGTACACATGAAATATTGGGCGCGGGCGGGGATGATCTTTTCCTCGCCGGTGATCAGCGCCACCAGGTTCCGGCCCTTCTGCGCCACCACCCGGTCATAGTTCTCACGCGCCAGCAAACGCAGGGGAAAACCGATCATACCGGACCGATGACCGAGCATCCGTTCGATGGCCAGATGCGTCTTGCCCGTGTTGGTCGGGCCAAGTACGGCGGTGACGCGGGAGGGTCCGTTGTTGAGGTCCATGAGCCCAGCCTCGCCGATTCTCGCTACGGGAGAAAGCCCAAAGGACTTGCACGAACGCTCATTCTTGCACATATCAGCACCGAGACGGTTTTATTACCGTACGCGGATCAGCAAACACATCGAGCTACACGGGAGATAAGATACGATGACCGCCGAGAAACGCACCTTCCAGGCCGAGGTCGGCAAGCTACTGCACATAGTTGCCAACTCGTTGTATAGCGAGCGCGAGGTGTTTCTTAGGGAGCTTATCTCCAACGCCGCCGATGCCTGCGACAAGCTGCGCTACTTGGCGTTGACGGAACCCGAACTGGTCGCCGGCGAGCCCGACTACAAGATCCAACTTTCAGCCGACATGGAAGCCAAGACCTTGACTATCTCTGATAACGGCGTCGGCATGACCGAGGACGAACTTGACCAGAACCTCGGCACCATCGCCAGTTCTGGCACCGGCGCCTTCGTGGAGAACTTGACGGGAGACGCCAAGAAAGATGTGGGGCTGATTGGTCAATTCGGCGTTGGGTTCTATTCTGCCTTCATGGTATCCGAGAAGGTCGAGGTGCTGACCCGACGGGCGGGCGACGAGAAAGGCTGGATCTGGAGCTCCGACGGGCTGGGCGAATATACCGTCGCCAACACGGACAAAGCGGCTCGCGGCACAACCATAACCCTGCACCTCAAGGAGGATGCATCCGAGTTCCTCGAAGAGGCTCGGCTTCGTAATATCGTCAAAACCTACTCCGACCATATCGCGATTCCGATTGTGCTGGCCAAGGACGATGACGAAGACAACGCGCTCAACGAGGCCTCGGCGCTGTGGACCAGGCAGAAAAGCGAGATCTCGACCGAGCAGTACACAGAGTTTTATCGCCATGTGAGCCACGGCTTTGACGAGCCCTGGCTGACCACTCATTGGCGGGCCGAGGGGCGGTTCGAATACAATGCCCTGTTGTTCACCCCATCAAGCCGGCCTTTCGATCTGTATCATCCCGAACGCAAGCACCGGGTGAAGCTCTATGTGAAGCGGGTTTTCATCACCGAAGATTGCGAAGGCCTGGTCCCCGAATATCTCCGGTTCCTCAAAGGCGTCATCGATTGCGAGGATCTGCCGCTTAACGTTAGCCGCGAATTGCTGCAAAAGAATCCGATGCTTACCGCGATCAGCTCGGCGGTGACCAAACGAATCCTGAACGAGCTTAGCCGCAAGGCCGACAAGGACAACGAGGCCTATACCGCGTTCTGGGAGAATTTCGGCGCGGTTCTGAAGGAAGGCCTCTACGGCAATCCGAACGAGCATAAAGAAACTTTGCTCGAACTGGTACGTTTTCAGTCCACGACCCGCGACGCACTGGTCAGCCTGAAGGACTATGTCGCGGGGATGAAGGACGGCCAGGAGCATATCTATTACATCACCGGCGAGAACCAGGACGCGATCCGCAACTCTCCGCATCTAGAAGGCTTCGCAGCGCGAGGCATCGAGGTTTTGTTACTGTCCGACCCAATTGACGATTTCTGGATCCCGTCCCTGTTCGAAGGGTATGACGGCAAACAGTTCCAGTCCGTCACCCGCGGCGGCGCCGATCTCGACAAGGTCAAGGAAACCGACGCCAAGGACGGCGACGACAAGGACAAGGATGCCGATAAGGACGCCGCCAAGAGCGACGTTTTACCCTTGGTTGCCTCGATCAAGATCGCGCTTGGAGACACGGTTAAGGATGTGCGGGAATCCGCTCGCCTGACAGATTCCGCGTGTTGTCTGGTCGCCGATGACGGTGATCTCGATATGAACCTGGAGCGTATTCTGCGCCAACATCAACAGGTCAAAGACGCCGCCCCCAGGGTCTTGGAAATCAACCCCAAGCATCCTCTGATCAAGGGGCTTTCGGCCCGGGTTCTGGAAGGCAAGACCGGCCAGGACGTCGACGACGCGGCCTTTTTGCTGCTCGATCAGGCCCGGATCATGGACGGCGAACCGGTAACCGATCCCAAGGCCTTCGCGCGGCGGATGTCCAAAATTATGGAAATGGGGCTGGTGGGGTAAGAGGCGGCGGTTCAGGGACGAATTGTTTAGATATCTCCTTATGGCAAGGCGTGACGCA
>JAPKDN010000380.1 GCA_028822575.1 Alphaproteobacteria bacterium
TCAAGACGCCGAGCGAATCATCGCCGGCTCGTCCGCGGATATGTGCGGTATGACCCGGGCGATGATCTGTGACCCGGCCATGCCGTCAAAGGCGAGGGTGGGGGCTGTCGACGAGATCCGCGCCTGTATTGGCTGTAATCAGGCCTGTATCGGCCATGCTCAGATTGGGTTGTCGATTTCTTGTATCCAATTCCCGGAATCGGGGCGAGAACTGAGATTTGGCGACCGTCCGAAAACCCAGGTGCCCCGCCGCGTTCTGGTTGTCGGTGGTGGGCCGGCGGGCATGAAGGCGGCGAGTGTCGCGGCCGAGGCCGGCCACGCCGTCACATTGTGGGAGCGCTCAGCCAGACTCGGAGGGCAAGCGCTACTGGCCCAAGGCTTGCCGCATCGCGAGGAGTTTGGCGGTATCGTCGATAATCTCCGCCGCGAGGTCGAACGCGCTGGGGTCGAAGTGGTGTTGAACCGAGGTCTCAACGAGGCTCTGTGCAAAGAATTCGCGCCCGATGGGGGCATACTGGCGACGGGAAGCAGACGTTGGACGCCGCCACTCGAAGGCGGCGAGGGGATCGAGGTCCTGCATCACGAAGATATTCTCGCTGGCGCCGTCACGGGGCAACGGGTCGTGGTTCACGACTGGCGCGCCGACTGGATCGGTATTGGGATGGCGGAGAAGCTCGCGACGGCGGGAGCCCATGTCAGGCTGGCGGTGAATGGCGTCTGTCCCGGGATGTCGATCCAGAATTATGTGCGTGACGCTGGGATCGCCCGGTTGCACGAGGCGGGGGTGGAGGTGATCCCCTTCATGCGGCTCTACGGCGCCGAGGACCGCACGGTCTACCTGTTGCATACCGCCTCCCAGAACGCGGTGGTGCTTGAGGATGTTGATACCTTGGTGGTGGTGCCGCCGAACCAACCGAACGCCGAGCACGAGGCTTGGCTGGCCGCATCTAGTAACGGCTATCGGGTGATCGGCGATGCGCTCGCGCCCAGAACCGCCGAGGAGGCGGTCTATGAAGGCCTCGCGGTGACCTTGGACCTGTTGACGGAGTTGGAAGGCCAATGAAACCTAGGATTGAGATCGCGCCGGTTAACCCGATGTTGCCGGAAGTGCTGGAAATGATAGTGGAACTCGACGCCCTCATGCATGCGCTTTATCCCATCGAGAGCGCGCATCTGACAGATCCAGCCAAGCTCGCCGACGCGCCGAACCGGTTCTATGGCGCCCGTGTCGATGGCGTAATTCGAGGCTGTGGTGGATTCCTGGTGACAGATCAGGGATATGGGGAGGTCAAGCGGGTCTTTGTAAGCCCTAAGGCCCGTGGCCTCGGTCTGGGACGCGCGGTTATGGATCATCTGGAGCACGAAGCGCGTAGCCTGGGTTTGTCGCGTTTGAAACTGGAAACTGGGATTTATCAACCCGAGGCGCTGGGACTATTCGAAGTCTGTGGTTATGCCGTGTGCGAGCGATTCGGAGATTATCCGGAAGGTGATCCGAACAGTATATTTTATCAGAATATACTTTCATAAAAATGTATAATATATTGATTATTAGAAGAAAATATCTTATCATACTTTTATTTATTGCGTCGAAAAGACATGTAATCATCTTCTCAGCGAACGGGCTGCGAGCTATCTGGTGCGGGTAGGGGGACATCCAAAGCTGGTTGCTTGGGGAGCGGTTTCGTCTAAGGTCAACCCCGCTTCAACCGGTCCTTGAAAGGACAGTCGCCTTATGCCTCCACGGCACGGCGTGAGTGCTTTTTACGCTCGTGCTGATCGAGATAGCGTTTGCGCAGACGGATGTTCTTCGGCGTCACTTCGACCAACTCATCATCGGCAATATAGGCGATCGCCTTCTCAAGAGTCATCTTCATCGGTGTGGTCAGTACTGTCGCGTCATCCTTGCCGGAAGCCCGGAAGTTGGTGAGCTGTTTGGCCTTGAGAGGGTTGACCTCTAGGTCGTTGCCCCGGCTGTGCTCGCCGATGATCATGCCGGGATACACTTCTTCGTTGGCGCCGATCATCATCACGCCGCGCTCTTCGAGGTTGAACAGCGCGTAACCCGCCGCCTTGCCGCGTTCAAGTGAGATTAGCACGCCTACGCGCCGCGCCGGGATCGGGCCCTTGTAAGGCGCGTAAGAGTGGAACAGCCGGTTCATGATGCCTGTGCCACGGGTCTGGGTCATGAAGTCGCCGTGGTAGCCGATCAGGCCGCGTGCCGGGCATAGAAAGCCGAGCCGCTGTTTGCCGCCGCCGGAGGGGCGCATTTCCTGCAACTCGCCCTTACGGATCGACATCGCCTCGACCACCGGGCCGGTGAACTCCTCGTCGACGTCGATGACGACTTCCTCGATTGGCTCGAGCCGTTGTCCGGAAACCTGGTCGGTACGGAAAAGCACGCGGGGTCGACTGATCGACATCTCGAAGCCTTCTCGGCGCATCTGCTCGATCAACACCGCGAGTTGAAGTTCACCGCGCCCAGAAACCTCAAAGGCGTCCTTGCCGGCGGCTTCCTCGACCTTGATCGCGACATTGCCCTCGGCCTCGCGCATCAGCCGGTCACGCACCATTCGCGAGGTGACCTTGTCGCCCTCGCGCCCGGCGATTGGGCTGTCATTGATCGAGAAGGTGACTGCGATGGTCGACGGATCGATGGGCGCGGCCTCCAAAGGCTCGGTCACGCTGATATCGGCGATGGTGTCGGCGACCGTCGTCCCGGACAGGCCGGCAAGCGCGACGATGTCGCCGGCTCCGGCGTAATCCAGGGCCGTGCGCTCCAGCCCCCGGAAGGATAACACCTTGGTGACCCGAGTTTGTTCCAGAACCTTGCCGTCGTGGGACATCGCTTTGACGGTCATGTTCGGGCGTATTTCGCCAGTTTCGATTCGACCGGTCAGAATGCGTCCGAGGTAGGGGTCCGCCTCAAGCGTCGTCACCAGCATTTTGAACGGTTGGTCCAGGTCTACCTCGGGAGGAGGGACATGGGCGACAATGCGTTCGAACAACGGCTCCATGTCCGTGCCGATCGCATCCGGCGTGGTTGAAGACCACCCGGCCTTGGCGGATGCGAAAAGTGTCGGGAAGTCCAGCTGTTCCTCATTGGCGTCCAGGGCGGCAAAGAGGTCAAACATCTCGTCCTGAACCTCATAGGCGCGCTGGTCCGGCTTATCGACCTTGTTGACCACGACGATTGGGCGCAGCCCAAGCTTCAACGCCTTGGTGAGGACGAACTTGGTCTGTGGCATCGGCCCTTCGGAGGCGTCGACCAACACCAGGACACCGTCGACCATGGACAGGATACGCTCAACCTCGCCGCCGAAATCGGCATGGCCTGGCGTGTCAACGATGTTGATACGGGTGTCGCCCCAGGTCACTGAGGTACATTTGGCCAGAATGGTGATGCCCCGCTCACGCTCTAGGTCGTTGGAGTCCATGGCTCTTTCCTGGATCCGCTGGTTGTCGCGAAACGTTCCAGATTGCCGAAGCAAGACATCGACTAGCGTGGTCTTCCCATGATCGACATGAGCGATGATGGCGATGTTGCGCAGATTCATGGGGCGGCCAAATTTGGGATTATGATGCGGCGCACAATACAGCCGGTTTCAGCGAACGCAAGGTTTTCCGCGTGTCATGGCAAGCCAATCTCCTCGGAGCACCGGCGTATCGTGCCGATCGCCGTCGTCGCGAGCACGAATTTCGACTTAATCAGCGTCGTTGCGCCGTCACTCTTGGCGATGCTGCTAGCGTTTACGGCCCGCGGATCTGGCGAGTTTGGTCCGCTGTTCCGGCGTCAACTCCACCGCAAGTTCGATCATAAAGGCGTGGTAGCCCGCGCGCGCGCTGCGGTGCCGCTCTCCAGTTTTGTGTTTAGCGCGGGGTCATAGGCGGCGGCATCGAACGGCTCGGCTGGTAGAATCTGGCGAATGGATTTGCGGGCCTGTTTGGCGTCCTCGCGCAACGGTTTCATGACCAAGCGTTGCGCCTGCCACATTTTCTC
Organism: Alphaproteobacteria bacterium; assembly: GCA_028822575.1. The sequence goes on from JAPKDN010000380.1 coordinate 3,998, forward strand.
GACCTTCGGCGCGGTCTCATCCCCCAACGCTCTGGACAGCCAGAGCTTGGCGCCCCAGTGCTTGGAGCCGCGCTCGTGGTGGCCACCGCCATGCCACCCCCAGTGCTCCACCATGGCGCCTCCGAGGAAAAGATTGAACGCTAGAGAGACGAAGAGCACCGTCGATAGAGTTCTGGTACGCCTCCAACTCATTGTAAACTTTCCTCTGTCTCGCTGCCGGCCGCGACGATGATGGCGG
>JAPKDN010000381.1 GCA_028822575.1 Alphaproteobacteria bacterium
CGGCCGGGTGGAAAGGAGGACCTATTCCCTGTCCGGTGAGGATCCGTCCCTACAGGCTGGCGTCGGCTTGCAACAGGATTTGGCCTTGGTCTCAATTCTTGGCATTGATCATGTGGGGCATAGCGGCCATCACTACACCCATGGCATGGTGGGCGGCTCCGGCGGAGGAGAAAAACGCTTCTTGGAGCGATTTCGCGATCTCTATCGCGATCTCAAATGCGTTACCTGCTTGTGGACCGACGCGGGCCACATTCCCACGAAAGACGTGCTCGACGCGGTTCGATAGGGAAGTGCTGAACTGCCGGGTTGGAGTGTGATGGAAGCACGCTTGGAACTTGCAGGATCGGCCTGATTGGGCGCATTGATTGGAGGCCCGGACAATGACCGAGATTTACGTCGATGGTGATGCCTGCCCGGTGAAGGCTGAAGTCGTTAAGGTTGCCGACCGCCATGGTTTCGTTGTGCACATGGTCTCCAATGCCTATATGCGTCTGCCAGAAAGTTCCTTGGTACGCCGGGTCGTGGTTTCCGACGGCTTCGATGCCGCAGATGACTGGATCGCCGAACGGGCTAGCGAGGGTGATATCGTCATAACTGCCGACATTCCGTTGGCGTCACGATGTCTGGAGCGCGGCGCCGATGTGATAGGCTCGACCGGACGCCCTTTCGATCGCCAGAATATAGGCAATGCGCTAGCGATGCGGAACTTGAAGTCGTTCCTGCGCGATACCGGTGAGATCCGCGACCATGCGCCATCGTTCAGCAAACAGGATCGCTCGCGGTTCCTGCAGGCGATGGAACAGGCGGTTCAGTCGATCAAGCGGCGTTGAGGTTTGCTGGGTTCATTAGGCAGGCGACGGCTTTACCCAACGAGTGCGGCTATGCCCTGGCGTCCTTAAAAAAACACCACCACTAGTCCAGGATACTACGATTTATCGTCGCAGCCAGAGCTGGCATCCAAGCCTGAGAATTGTCCCCGTTAGGGGCAGCCGAGCATCACAGCGCTTTCCTCATGTTTGACCGCGCATCAGTCAGCTTGCAAAGCTTCAGGCGTGAGCCCTAGCTTTCGCTTGAATGACTTCAAGTTATTTGGCCAATCCAAGATAGCCAAATCTGAAGCCAAAGCTTACTCCGCCGCCTTCTTATCAAAGCTTTCCCAATTGTAAAGCGGCGGTTCCTTGGCGGCGAATCTGCGGATGGCTTCCTTGTGGAAGTCGGTGTCGCGTGCGATCGACTGGGCCATCGCCTCCATCTCAAGCATCGTGCGGTGGTCGAGATTGTAGGATTGGTTCATGACGTTCTTGGCCAGACCAATTGTCTTGGTCGGCGCGTGAATGAAACGGCTGGCGAACTCACGGGCCTCGTCCATCGCAGTGTCCTGACCAACGACCTGAAGTACCAGTCCCATTTCCTTGGCTTCATCGGCATAGACCCGGCGCCCGGAGTAGACCAACTCCTTAGCCCGTTGCAGACCGACCAACCGCGGCAGAATGTACATGCCGCCCCAGTCCGGAACCAAACCTATCTTGACGAAGGCCTGCATCAGAAAGGCGCGCGGCGTCGCCAGCACGAAATCAGCGGCTAGCGCGATATTGGCGCCGGCGCCGGCCGCTGGGCCATCGACCAGCGCTACAACCGGAACCTCAAGGTTCATAAGGTCGTACATATTGGAATGACTGTCCCGAAGTGCCTGACGCGCCAGCGTGGAGGAACCTAGCCTCGAGCCCATGGATTTTACATCTCCGCCGGCGCAGAATGCCCCGCCGGCGCCGGTCAGAATTACCGCCTGAACATCATCGCCGGCCCGTTCGCGGATTTCCCTCATGGCGTTGTCCAAGTCGACCCGCATCGCGGGTGACAACGCGTTGCGCGCCTCGGGTCGGTTAAGCGTGATGGTCGCGATACCGTCGGCGATATCGAAGAGGATATGGGTAAAGGTCATTGAATGCTCCTAGGCTAGCCGCGCGGCCCTCGAATGTCTGTGATAATACGGACCTGGTCCGGAGAGGTCACTGGCAAACCGAGCAGGGAGCGGATGAAGCGCTATCTTGTGTCGGCTTGTGATCGTATTTCCGCTCACCCGACGCAGCTGTCGGCGCTATGCTCTTGGTAGACGTTAATGAATGGAGCGGCGGGATCGCCGCACTTGGGAGGGTGCAAACATGAATCGATTCGAGGGAAAAGTTGCGCTGGTCACCGGCGGTGCGTTTGGGATGGGGGCCGAGACGGCGAAACTGTTTGCTGCCGAGGGCGCCAAGGTCGCAATCTGTGACCTGCTTGAGGACGAGGGCAAGAAACGGGTCGCCGAGATCGAGGCGGGTGGTGGCGCCGCCATGTTCATAAAGCTCGACGTCACCGATGAGCCGAACTGGGAAGCCGCGATCAAGTCTGTGGTCGGCGCTTATGGTGGGCTGAATGTGCTGGTCAACAACGCCGGTATCAGCGGCAGTGGCTATCAGGACCAGGGCGATGTTAAAGCCTGGGAAGATCTGATGCGGGTAAACGCCACAGGGCCTTTTCTGGGCACCAAGCACGCAGCTCCGGCGATCATCGACGCGGGCGGCGGGGCGATTGTCAATATTTCCTCGATTTCCGGTGTGGTGGGTCAAGGCTATATCCATCCCGGCTACAATGCCTCCAAGGGCGCGGTTCGTACCATGACCAAGCAATCTGCGGTGCGTTTCGCCAAGCAGGGAATCAGGGTTAACAGCGTACATCCCGGTATCATGCCAGCTATGCGAACCTCTGGGTTGACCGCCGATCCGGTGCATCGCCAGAAGATCCTGGATTCCTATGTTCCGATGAAACGGGCCGGCGAGGCGATCGAGGTTGCCAAGGCGGTGGTGTTCCTGGCATCAGATGACGCGTCCTACATTACCGGCGCGGAACTGCCGGTCGATGGCGGATACTTGGCAATTTAGTTAAGTCCTGCAATGAGTTCAGCATCGCCATCAGCATATATCCAAGCGGAGGCCAAAGAACTCCTATTGGATAAAGTGACACAATTTAACGCCTTGGCGTTGACTCTGGGGCAAATAACCAGGGATCATCGCCCAACTTGTGCTAGACCTCGTTTTTTTGGTTCACGAGCGCGGGTGTAAAGAAGGACACAGGGAGAGATCAATGAAATCGAATTTACTTAAGATTGGGCTTGCCGGTTTGCTCGGCCTCGGCGCGGTGGGTACCGCTCAAGCTCAGCAGAAGCTCGACATGGCGACGCCGTGGGGTGGCGGAATCATGCTAGAGTTCGTGGCGCGTGGCGCAGCCGCGAACATGGAGATGACCACCAACAACACGATGGATGTGGAAGTCTATCCGGGCGGTACGCTTGGCAAGGCTCTCAAGGTCACCGACACCGTAGCCAAGGGCGTTGCTCATACCAGCCATAACTGGCCTGGCTATGACTGGGGTGTCGACAAGACTGCGATTCTTTTCGGTGGCTTCGCTGGTTCCATGGAATGGGACAAGATGATGCATTGGACGTTCCGTGGTGGCGGAAAAGAAATGATGATGGAATGGCGCTTGGAGAAATTTAATGTTGCCTCCATTCCTTGTGGTTCAGCACCGCGTGAGCTCTTCCTGCACAGTCATAAGGCCGTGCGTACCCTGGAAGACTATAAGGGCATGAAGGTTCGCACCGCTGGTGCCTGGGCCGAAATCGCCCAGAAGCTTGGTGCCTCGACGGTCATCCTGGCCGGCGCCGAAGTTTACCCGGCGCTTGAGCGTAAAGTCGTTGACGGTATCGAGTGGGGCACACCCACCCATAACATCGTCATGGGCTTCGAAAAGGTTGCCAAGTACATCATCGTCCCGGGGGTCCATCAGCCTATCGCGATGCACGAGTGCGAGTTCTCCAAGAAGGTATGGGACGGTTTCACCGATCTTCAGAAGACTCAGCTAAGCGCCGCTGGTCAGTTGATGACCTGGGACCTTTACATGAAGCTCGGCCATGACGACGCGCCGAACTGGATGATCTATGTGAATTCCAAGAAGAACGAGATCATCGATCTTCCTCAGGAGTTCAAGGATGCCGCCACGAAGGCGACGGCAGAGTGGGTCGCCGAGCAGGACCAGTCCAACGATTGGTTTGTCAAGGTTTGGAAGTCCCAGGTAGATTATGCTGGGCTTTGGTCCCAGGCGCATCGCTATCGCTAAGCGAAACGTTTGAGACAAGTTGTTGCCGCGCGCCGGCCCTGGAAGCAGGGCCGGCGCGTTGGG
>JAPKDN010000382.1 GCA_028822575.1 Alphaproteobacteria bacterium
GCCTTGTGCCGAAGCGGTCGGCGGCGGGGCTATTAATGATGCCCATTGTCGAGTAGGTGCCGCCGATAACTGACAAGACAGCACAGTCTCAGCGCGATTGGCGGTACAGGCCGTGACCTATGGTTGAGAGAACATGCCGAAGCTGTAAGCTGCGCTATAGGTGAGGAACATCAGCACGAAGGCCGCGCCAGCCACCACCTAGGCCCAGGCACTGTCGAACCGGTGGTTCTCCACGCTGAAAAAGCTCATGAGTTCAGCGCTGTACTCTTGAATTCCGTGGAACGATTATAGACATCCTTTTCGGTGAGCTCGCTGTCACGGAAGGTATAGCGTTCGACCCCAACCCAGGCGAATTGAACGCCGGCTGCGGCCTCGGTACCGGCCATCCGATAGGTCATGAAGGTGGCGTCGGGGGCGTGATTGAACACTACGTCCTCGAAACGGACATTCTCAAACTTGCCTTTGCGCTCAGCGAAGAACGCTTCGATCTTCGCGCGGCAGTTTATTATCCGCGTGACATCACCTTCCTGGACCGTCCAAGTGAAGTCATCGGTGACCACCTGATACATCGGGTCCATGTCCTGCTCGAAAAAGGTGCGGCCACAAAGACTTGAAGATCGCATCGCGGTCGTCGGTGCTGGGAGGCATGATGGGGTCCAGGCTATGATCGAAGGCGGATAACAAGGGTAATCCTGGAAGTGCCCGGTGACAATCCGGGGCCGATGGTCTTCGGCTGAAAATGTCCGCTTGTCACCGCTGACGGAATTTCGAAATGATGCCCGGTGATATGGCAACCCGTGCTGAACAAGACATTGGCAAGGTCGCTGGAAAAGGACGCGCAGGATCTATGCGGCCTCCCGCTGGACCGGCAGTATAAAATGAAACCCGGAGCCGTTTCCGGGTTCACTTTCGCACCAAATAAGCCCGCCGTCTTTATCGACCATGCTCGTGCAGAGCGGCAGGCCAAGGCCACTGCCGGTTTCAACGCTAGTGCTCCGTGTCGATGCCCTTTGTTCCAAGGCGAACGCCTTCTCAGCTTTTTCGATTGGGATGCCGATATCGGTATCGGACATCGTTACTTGGATCATGCCGTCCCGCACCAGCGAAGAAATTTCCACTGCCCCTCCCTACGGAGTGAACCTCAAGGCGTTGGTGATAAGGTTTTGAGCACCGATAGCGCCATGCCCACGCCTGCAAATATAATGTCGGTTGTGTTCTGGATTGTCACCCGGATCACCTTTTCCTTGGTCATTTGGTTGAGAAGGTCGACTGCTTATTGCACGAATTGGCGCACTGGAATGGACTCGGGCCGCAGATCCAAGCCGCTCATCTGCAATTTTGACCATTGGAACAGTTTCACCAACACGTCGAAATACTGCTGCGAGGCGGCGCTCACGCCCTGGACAAAATGGATGAGCTTTGCTTGCTGAAATGGTCGGCTGATTTCCCCATCAATCGGCTCATCCCCAGTAAAGGCGTGAACCATTTTCGCATATCGTGTTAGATGATTGAGGAGAACATGTCCCTCATTGCGATCTCGAGATCCAGCTTGGCGTTCGAGCGCTTCTGGGATTGTTCAAGCGCGATAACGTGGCATTCCAGCGCCACATTGGTCTCTTCCAGATCCGCGTCCGCCTTCTTGCGGTCCGTGCCGTTCGAATGGACACTAGACCACCGCTGGAGATTACGCGTTCTCGAGTTTTCGCCTGTCGACCCCCGGCCAGTCTCATCTCGGCGTCCGACCTCTCGGACACAATCTGATACAGGCGATCTTCGATTTATTTATCAATATACAGTTCAGGGTTCGTTTAGCCGAGATTTTTGGCGTGGCGCACGAGTACATCGTGGCGACTGGTGCCGGGATAATTTATGTCCGCGACGTGGGGATAGAAGTCTTTTTGGGATTGGTTTCAGTAAACGAAGTCGCAGTTTAAATCGAATAAGGCGGATCCGGCCGGGAGGGCTTCGATGGCGCTCAGTAGCTGAGTTTGGTCAAGTGGGACAACGCTATCCGCTCCATCGGTCTATTGATCGATGTTGTTTTCCTGCCCAAGGTTGCGCGGTATCCATTCCTGACTCTTTGGGGGTATATGGGGCAAAGTCGGCTCCTGATTGTTACGGACGGGCAAGAACTTAAACTCTGATCCTGTTCGAGCGCGAGACCGAAGATTCTTCGTTGATCATACTCGTTGGTGCATGGGCGAACTTGCCTCGTGCACGACGGGTTTTTGGCTAACAATCTTCTCTGTTTTACTTGATGAACGACTGTCTTGATCGAAATCAGAGACTGGCACGGTAATAATGTCCATAGAGTTAACAAGGTCGAGTTGGTTTTTCTTTTAGCGAGTTTAGATTGGGCAGCGGTTTGCTGACGATGGTGCTTGGGTCAGTTGGTCCCGATGTGTGTAAGGATGATCTGTTTTCAAGGGGCTCTTGATTCAATTGAATATCGTTCGTATACAAACGATATATGTTCTCTTAGGGCCTTGGCAGCGACTGCTGTCACACTTATGTACGGCTCGACCCTTCTCTACTGGAACCATCATGAGCGACAGTCATCATTCGACCGATGCGATCATCATTGGCGCCGGCCCGGTCGGGCTATTTGCGGTGTTCGAGCTTGGTCTTTTGGATATCAAGGCTCACTTGATCGATATTCTGGACTACCCGGGCGGCCAGTGCGCCGAGCTTTATCCAGAAAAGCCAATTTACGATATCCCTGCCATCCCGATGTGCACCGGGCATGAGTTGACCGACAAACTAATGGCGCAGATCGAGCCGTTTGGGCCGACGTTTCATCTGGGCCAGATGGCCGAGTCTCTGATCAAGACGGAAGAGGGTAAATGGCGCGTCACGACGGATACCGGTAAGGTGATCGAGGCGACGGTGATCATAATCGCGGCCGGCGGTGGCAGTTTTGTGCCGAAAAAGCCGCCCTTATCGGGACTTGAAGAATATGAGGGAATCTCGATCTTTTATTCCGTGCGCAAGATGGAACAGTTCCGGGGCAAGAAGGTGCTGGTCGCTGGCGGCGGTGATTCGGCGCTCGATTGGACCGTTAATTTGCATCCCCGCGTGGAAAGCATGGCCCTGGTGCATCGACGCGACGATTTCCGCGCCGCGCCAGATACGGTCAATAAAATGCGCGCGCTGGTCGCCGGCAATGACATGGCCCTGCATATCGCCCAGTTGAAGGAACTCAAGGGCACCGATGGCGTGCTGGAGGCGGTGACCGTCAAGGGACCCGATGGGGAATACGATATCGAGTGCGATACTCTGCTGGCGTTTTACGGGCTTACCATGAAACTCGGTCCAGTGGCGGGTTTTGGAATCAATCTGGATAAGAATTTGATCCCGGTCGACACCGAGAAATTCGAGACCGACGTGCCCGGGATTTTCGCGATCGGGGATATCAACTGGTATCCTGGAAAATTGAAGCTGATTTTATCTGGATTCCACGAAGCGGCCTTGATGTCACAACAAGCTTTCCGTTACGTGTATCCCGAGCGTCGGTTGCGCTTTCAGTATACGACGTCCAGTTCGGACCTGCAGGAAAAATTGGGGGTATCATGAAGATCTTCGTCACTGACCGGGACGGCAAAGAACACGAGATCGCCGGTATTGATGGTTGGCAGATCATGGAGTTGATCCGCGATGAAGGTCTGTCGATCAAGGCCGAATGTGGCGGCTCCTGTGCTTGCGCGACTTGTCATGTCTATGTTGACGCCGCCTGGGTCGACCGGCTGGAGGAAAAGGGCGAGGAAGAGATCGACATGCTTGATCTCGCTTTCGACGTGGAAGCAAACTCTCGCCTGTCTTGCCAAGTGACCATGCGTCCCGCTCTGGATGGGTTGAAGGTGACCTTGGCGCCGGAGTGAATTTCGAGGCGGCAACGCTGGCGGTAGATTGCTTCTGGGCTGAATCGAGGCAGTTAAGACGAAACGCGGACATTGCATGGTTGATTTTCGCGACGGTGTTTAGCCTGCCGCCGCCCACTGTGACCGAGTGCGGCCGCCCGAAGGTTATACACCCCCAAAGTTCAGGAAGACGCGTGGGCGCGGGGTGTCCGGCAGGGTATGCATGTATTGCCGGACGAAGCGTTGAGGCAGGCCGAGGTAATCAGGCATGTGGTTTGGGATCTCTGCGGTTGTTAAGCGGTGACTCGAAGAACGGTTTGATTGTTGTTCGCGACCGTCTCCGTTATTTGCTAATTTCCAA
>JAPKDN010000383.1 GCA_028822575.1 Alphaproteobacteria bacterium
TCTAGATAGTGCACGTCGGTACCCGTATTATTCACAAGCTTATGACCATCACCGCTTCCGGCCGGGAAAGCGGCGCATTGGCCAGGAGAAAGTATTTGCTCTCCGCCGTCTGTAATCAATGTCGGAGTGCCGGAGACGATATAGATGAACTCATCCTGCTTGGTGTGATGATGACGCAGCGCCGAGCCTGATTGGGGTGGTAATGTCACCATATTAACTCCAAAATTTTTCAAGCCCCCGTGATTGCCAATGCGTCGCTTCAACCGTTCCTCGGCTATGGCTTTTAGGGGCTCCGGATAGCTTGAGCCAGTGTTGCTGGGAACATCAAAAGGGTTAAAAGCGGGTGAGCGGGGGGCCGTGTTGGACATCGACGATTACTCCGCGTCAATATGGTTGTCGAGATTGGATCGCATCGGCGCCCCACCTGTCAATGATTGGGCGCGTGGCTTCATCGTTGCCCAATCGTGGTAACGAGGCTATCAGTCTGCCTTCACACGTCATCGCCAATTCGGAGCCGCGTCATGAGCGCCATCATCGACATTCTCGCCCGTGAAATTCTCGATAGCAGGGGAAATCCGACGATCGAGGTCGACGTCCATCTTGAGAGTGGTGTCATGGGACGCGCGGCGGTGCCGTCGGGAGCATCCACCGGCACCTATGAGGCGATTGAGCTCCGCGACGGCGACAAATCCCGTTACGGAGGTATGGGCGTCGTCAAAGCAATCGATGCGATCAATGGCGAGATTTTCGACGCGCTTTCCGGTCGCAGCGCGAGCGAGCAGCTCGCCATCGATGCTGTGTTGCTTGATCTGGATGGGACCGAGAACAAGGGGCGGCTTGGCGCTAACGCGACATTGGGCGTGAGCCTAGCGGTGGCCAAGGCGGCGGCGGCCCATCAGGAAGTGCCGCTGTATCGCTATATCGGTGGTGCCTTTGCTCATGTCCTGCCAACCCCGATGATGAACATCATCAATGGCGGTACCCACGCGGACAACCCGATCGACTTTCAAGAATTCATGATCATGCCGGTTTCTGCCGAGACCGTAGCGGAGGCGGTCCGCACCGGCTCCGAGGTGTTTCATGCGCTCCGGGTGGCGCTGAAGGATGCCGGTCACAACACGAATGTTGGCGACGAGGGCGGTTTCGCGCCGAATCTCTCCAATGCCGACGAGGCGCTTGGTTTCGTGATGAAAGCGATCCAGGCGGCGGGCTATAAGCCGGGAGACGATGTCGCCATTGCGCTAGACCCAGCCTCAACGGAATTTTTTAAAGGGGACCAATACGTTCTGGCAGGCGAGGGGCGCATTCTCGGCTCCGATGGCATGATCAAGCTCTACGCTGATCTTTGCGCGCGATACCCGATTGTCTCTATCGAGGATGCCTTGGCTGAGGATGACTGGGAAGGTTTCACCGCGCTTACCGCCGAGATAGGCGACAAAGTCCAGATAGTCGGCGATGACTTGTTCGTCACTAACCCGGCGCGGCTTCGCCGGGGTATCGCGATGGGCGCGGCTAATTCGGTGCTGATCAAGGTCAACCAGATTGGCACCCTGACCGAGACGCTGGAATGTATTTCGACGGCGCATAAGGCCGGGTATTCGACGGTGATCTCGCATCGCTCGGGAGAAACCGAGGACTCGACCATCGCCGACCTCGCAGTCGCGGTTAATGCTGGTCAGATTAAGACTGGCTCACTCTCAAGATCTGACCGCACCGCCAAATATAACCAACTGATCCGTATCGAACAGGAACTGGGCCCGGCGGCGGCTTATGCCGGTCGTGGCCCCCTCAAAGGCTGACATTGTCGGTACTTAGAATATGGCGATGATGGCGATGGAGCTGGCCCAGTCGCGCCAGTCCTCCGCATTCACGACGTCCGAAGTTTCGCTGATACTGGAGGCCCAGGATCTTTTGATCGTTAGCAGGCCCTGATCCAATTCTTTGAAGATCAACAGCCAGATTCTAGCTTCCTGGCGGGGTTTTACCATTACGGTGGCGGGTCCGGGAGTCGCTAAATTCGGCCGAGTGGGCTTGTCCTGGGGAGCGGCGCCGACACAGGCGCGCCCAGCTCGCTTTAGAACCTGGAAGAATAGTTGGGGTAACCGAAATGCCGGCGCCCACGCGAACGTGAAAATAATGTAAGCCCCGGTCGGTTCGTCATGTGCCGTGGCGTCTACCGTGTTCACCGGGGTGAATTTTAGTTGCGATCCCGGCGTGTGCGACCAACCCGTAGACAAAGTGACTGAGACGCTTGGATCAGCCTATGCCCAGCGTCGTTTCGACTGGTTGGGGACAGCAGAGACGCTAGATGATCCTGCCCACCACGGCGCCAAAGGCCAGGACCGCGAGACAGGACGCGATTACACGCGGTATTGGAGTGGATGGAAGGATTGACGTGGCTAACTTTAACAAACGCGAGACACCAACGCTGCGATCCCGGCGCGTCGTCGTCAGATATGCGGCAAACCCGAGTTGGATTTGCAACAATTTCGCGAATCGAAGCATTTTGCGACTTTGATTCTTGTTTCGTTCCTGTTGACCCTCCGAATCCGCGGTGATTCAATCGAGAGAATTGGAGACGGTGATGGTTGCCACGGATATCAAAAGACGCGCGCGCCATATGGTTGGTCCCATGTTGGGTTGCCTTTTGGTCGCGTATTTCGTGTATCACTCGATCCAGGGTGATCATGGTGCGGTTGCGTGGCGGCAGTTGGACATGTTGATCACTGAGGCGGAAACGTCTCTGGAATCACTCGACAGTCAGCGCGGTGCCTTGGAACGTCGGGTCAAAATGCTTCGCCCCGACAGCCTTGACGCGGACTTGGTCGAGGAGCAAGGACGCCGGCTATTGAATTTTAGCCACCCTGATGACGTGGTTCTCGTTCCCCAACAAAATTAGTGGCTGGTTCACTCCGAGTTCGGATTGTTGAGCGTCGGGTCGTGTGGGGGGTTATGTGATCGGAAACACCCCGGCGCGGGCGCGTTGATAAGGTAACGTGTCGAGCAAGGCGGGGCCCCAATCTGGCGTATCCACGATGATGATTTCCACGGCCTCTGTCTCCCAGATCGCTCGAAAATGGGTTTTCGAACGCAATACCACGATATCGAAATCGCGATGGTCGAGGCCGAATTGCTCGAAGGGGTCTAGGTTGATCGCCGAGAGGTTCGCAGAAATAATCCAGACCACGATCTCGCCGACGCGGATGATCGCGCAGGGCCCGAGATCAACTGGGCGACTACGACCCATCCTACCGCCCATGGGGAAGGTTTTTTTTCCGGCCCATTCGACTACCCCATCCAGGACCACCGGACCGCCGGCTTTTTTGGAGCTGTGGCTTCCGACTGGCAGTGAGACCTTGGCGCTAAGTCCGGCTGTGACCGCCGCGGCGGCAGCAACGGGGTCGTAGATATAGGGGACGGCGGCCTTGACCTCGGGTGTCTCTAGCAATGCTCGCAAGGTATAGGTGGAATCATTCATTCGGTCGGCATGCTCCAGGATCACGACTGGTCGGTCCGATGTTCGAGCAAGAGCCTTGGCGCGTTTGAGCCCGTCCTCGACGGTAAGCAGGCTGTCCTTGGGATATAGCGCCTCGCGCTGGTCCCAGATCAGCGCCGCCACCTTCTTGGCGGCCCGTTCCGCGACTTTGATGTCGCCGTCGCTGGTTGCAAGGATCGAGATACCAATCTGTGGGACGTCGGCATATGCGAAACCCATGACGACCGAACAATCTAGCAATCCGGGTGTCTCGGCCTCGTATCGTCGTGCCTCGGCCATGACCTTGGACAGGGGGGCGACCTGTGTCGCGGTAAAGATAGAGGGCAGGGTGATAGGCACCTTGCGCAGCACCGTTCGAGGCGTGACTTTCCCCAGCAGTTGGCCGACCAGGATCGTCGCGACCCGCCGCGCGGTCTCGCCCATGTCGATATGGGGGCTTTCATGATAGGCGCTCATCACATCCACCAGATTGAGCAGGGCGGGATCGAGATTGCCATGTAAGTCAAAAGCGACACCGATGGGAAGATCGGGGCCGATCCTCTCTCGCAAGCCAGCAAGGAAATCAAGATCCGTGCGGCCATTCACCGTTACCAAGGCGCCGTGCAGACCAAGAAGCAGTCCATCAAGGTCGTTCCGAACCGCCAAAACTGCTTCGGCTATCTCCGCCAAGAAGGCATCGAAGGCTTCGTCGCTCGCCGCTGCGGCCGCGCCC
>JAPKDN010000384.1 GCA_028822575.1 Alphaproteobacteria bacterium
GGGATGGTGGGTTTAAGGTATCGGGCATTGCTTATGCCGGTCCAGTAATCGTTTTTCCCGAGCGGTGCATCGAGTGGCCGAGGGCGTCGGTCAAAGATCTTTCGGTCGAAATGCTTACGCCGGTTTTTGATGGGGATGACGCTCCAGAGATCTTGCTGCTCGGTTGTGGTCCGAGAATCATCTTTATATCTCCGGGCCATCGCGCCGCGATCCGGGCTCGTGGGCCTGTTGTTGATGCGATGGATACTGGCGCTGCGTGCCGTACCTACAATATTCTTATGACGGAGGAGCGACGGGTCGCAGCGGCGCTTATCCCTGTTGGCTGATTCAAAGGCCATCGCGCGGGGGTTAGTGCTAAGCAAGGAGACGGCGGGACGTGCCAACGCGAATTTTCTGCACGCCGCGCGCTTGCTGCCCCAGGCCCGCCGAGAATTCTTTTTTGCCACCTACGCAGCCATGCGGATAATCGACGATTTCGTGGATGAGGACTTCCTAACCTTGTCATCCGCAGAACGCGCGGCAGGTCGGGGCGAAGCCTTGATGGCGGTTTCGGATTGGACGTTGCAATGTACCGGGGGCGAAGGCAAAAATGGGCCCTTGGATTCGGATTTGGTCGCCGTGTTGGCTGATACTGCGGGCCGTTGCGATCTTGGTGACTGGCCGTGGTTCGCGCTAGGCGATGCGATGCGCGCCGATGTGGAGGAGCGTGAGATGCGTTCCTGGGAAGACTTTTTAAGATACTGCGCCGGCGCGACAATCGCCCCGGCTTCCATATTCGTGTACCTTCTCGCGGCCGAACCAAATGCTGGGCGGGGTTTTCGATATAATCTGCCCAAGCCGGCCCGGGATTATGCGGTGGACTTGGCGATCTATTGCTATATCGTTCATATTTTGCGTGATCTCGCCAAGGACGCAGGACGGTCACCAAGATTGATCACTATTCCAACAGACATTCTTTCCAAAGCCGGCTTGCAACGAGAGGGTTTGAGCCAAGCGTTGGCCGTGAGATCACCGTTGATTGGCGTTTTGGCGCGACTTCTTATAGATAAGGCGAAACCTTTCCGTCTTGCTGGGCACGCCTCCCTTCGGGAGGTCGGTGCTCACCTGGGAATGGTGGAACGAATGGCGCTTCGTGGCCTGATCGCGGTTTATGACAGGTTATTCGACAAGGCGGGCAAGGACGCGCTAGCCGTTGCTTTGCACGGGCCCGATATGGAGGAAGATTTGCGACGCGATCTACTCTACCCGGGCGTTGACGGTATTTAAGGCCTTGGTGATGGCTAGTTTAACAGCGTGCGGCGAGATCACGCGCGCCAACGATCCGGATCGATATCTTTGCGCGTTGTTCGCGCCGCCGCAGGAACGCGAAGCCCTGTTCGCGATATTGGCCTTCAACCATGAGGTGGCAAAGACACGGGAAGTCGTCAGCGAAACCATGCTTGGACAAATTCGCTTACAATGGTGGCGCGAGGCGATCGATGGAATTCTTGCTGGTACGCCGCGACAGCACGAAGTGGTACTTCCGCTCGCCATAGCCTTCGAGGCGTTTAGTCTCGAACGTGACGCTTTTGACGCGATCCTGGACGCGAGAGAAGCTGATCTGGAGGACGCGCCATTCCAGACCAACGATGATTTGATTTCCTACGCGCGGGGGACCGCTGGGGCATTGTCTCGCATTACTCTGCGAATTCAGGGTGTCTCGGACGCCTCAACGGTGATGGCGGGAGAGGCGGTGGCGACTGCCTGGGCGTTGACTGGGCTATTGCGATCAACGCCGTTTCTAGCCCGTTACAAGCGATTAATGCTTCCGCGGGATCTTCTTGGCGCCCATGGGGCTCGTATTGGGGACTATCACGAATTGCGGGACTGTGCCGAATGGCGGGCCGTCGTTGAGGTGATAGTTGGTATCGCGAGGGACTATCTCTCACGAGGGAATGAACAGACCAACGTAGGGTTTAAACGTGCCGCGCCAGTTTTACTCCAAGCCCGTCTTGCGCGGTTATATCTTGATCGCCTCGAGCGCGGTGGTTTTAACCCGTTCGATCCGGGGGTTAACGCCGAGATGCCGTTAAAATCCTGGGCCTTGTGGTGGGCGTCGGTACGCCGGCGCGTTTAACGGTTGGCAATTGAGAGCGCGCGGTTATTCTACTGCTTTGGCGGTCGTGCCCGCTATCCAAGGATCGATATCCGCCAGCGCGCGGGTGGCCATCGCCTGTTTTCGATCCCGGCCCTTTAGGCGGCGTTTCTTGCCATTAGTCATGATCTGGGGCTCCAAAGGTGGGAACAGACCAAAATTGACGTTCATGGGTTGAAAGGTCTTGAAGTCCGCGCCACCGGTGATATGTGTAAGAATGGCGCCCAGCGCGGTAGTCGCTGGAGGTGGTGTTTCGCTCCGGCCCAGCCGCTCGGACGCAGCCAATCGGCCGGCGAGCAGGCCGACCGCGGCGCTTTCCAGATATCCCTCGACACCGGTGATCTGTCCTGCAAATCGCAATCTCGGCTGAGCCTTTAGTCTCAACTGGGTATCCAGCAGCAATGGCGCGTTGATGAAGGTGTTACGATGCAAACCACCCAGTCGCGCGAATTCGGCGTTCTGAAGGCCCGGGATCATCCGTAGCACTTGGGTCTGGGCGCCGTGGCGCATCTTGGTTTGGAAGCCAACGATGTTGTACAACGTGGCCAACGCGTTGTCCTGGCGTAGCTGAACCACCGCGTGCGCCCGCCCGCCGGTGCGCGGGTCAGTTAAACCCACAGGCTTCATTGGGCCGAAGCGCAGGGTCTCGGGGCCGCGCGAAGCCATGACCTCGATTGGCATGCAGGCGTCGAAATAAGGTGTGCTCTTCTCCCATTTCTTGAATTCCATCGTTTCCGCCGAGAGCAAGGCGGCAATGAAAGCCTCGTATTGCGCCTCGTCCATTGGACAATTGATATAATCTGCGCCCTCTCCCTTATCGTAGCGGGACTGAAACCAAGCCGTGGAGAAATCGATGCTCTCTTTGTAAACGATAGGTGCCAGGGCGTCGAAAAATGCTAGCGCGTCTTCGCCGGTCAGTGTCTGGATCGCTGAGGCGAGATCGGGCGAGGTCAATGGACCGGTGGCGATAATCACACTGCTCCAATCCTCTGGCGGCAGGCCGCCGACTTCGCCACGATCCAGAGTAATCAAGGGTTCTGATTCGATCGCCTTTTCAACTGCGCCGGAAAAGTCGTCTCGGTCGACCGCAAGCGCGGAGCCGGCAGGAACCTTGGCGCCATCGGCCGAGGTCATGATCAGCGAACCACAACGCCGCATTTCCTCGTGCAGAACGCCAACCGCATTGGATTCATGATCGTCCGAGCGGAAGGAGTTGGAGCAGACCAGTTCCGCCAGACTTTCCGTCTGGTGCGCTTCGGTCGTCTGAACCGGGCGCATCTCGTGCAGGACCACCGGCACGCCGGCGCGGGCGATTTGCCACGCGGCCTCGGATCCGGCGAGGCCACCGCCAATGACATGAACTGGGCTGATCTCTAGCATTTCATTCGATTTCTTAACTAGCGAAAGGGGTATTTCACAGTGCATACTCCTAGCGAGCGTCGTGTTCAACGGCATGCATGCAGTTCGCGGTCCCACAACGACAGGTAAGCGATGACGAATTGTATGGAAGAGGGGGTGATACCGGGAAAAGGTGTTTGGGCGCCCCGTAAGACAAGCAATTGTCTCGATACATATGCCGACCAGAAACTTTATCCCAGTGATTCTGCGAAATTCCGGCGACGGATGTTGGCATTTTGTCGCTTTGACGCAAATACCGCCGGGTCCTTGTTGCTGGGCAACAGCCAATTGCTCGGCTTTAATGATGGCGTCGTGGCCTTGAGCGCCAAGGGCATGGTCTTCAGAATCTTGGCGGGCCAGCCAGAAAAACTTGGATTAGTCGCGGCCCTCTTCAAAACGGTTGGGGAGGCGCGGGATGAAAACGATAGCGCCGAACGTGGGGCGCTTGCTGAAGCCAAGGGGGAGATGAGGGCGAATTTTGGCCCGCCACCAATATCCGCAAATGTCAGGTGTCGATCTATCGGGCCATTGTTTTGATTCCAGAAGGTGAAATGCTGAAACTCGTGACGACTGCGACGACGAATTTACCGCCTGAAGGGTAAGTTCGGCGAGATGATGATGGAGAACGAACTATTGAACGATAAGATCGATCGTCTGGAGAGTGTCTCTCC
>JAPKDN010000385.1 GCA_028822575.1 Alphaproteobacteria bacterium
AATAGCTCGATGATCCGAGGATATTCGTCGCATAGGCCGACCCCGAGGTAAAAGCGAGCCATAGCGCAGATTCATAAAGGACCCAGGCACCGGCCAGGCCGCCTCGGCAAGTTCTCGGAAGGCTTTGCCCGGCGCCATGATCGCCAGGTTGGTCTCGATCGGTTCGACTGAGAGGCGGAAAAATCGGTGTTACTCTTAGCTTGTTTTACATGGGCCGCAGAAAACCCTCTGGGAAAGATCGGCGCACATCGCGAAGGGGCTGACAAGATCGGTATTATAGCTGACCAACTCGCCGGCGCGCACCACCCGGTCGGAGGGTTCTTGAAACCACGGGCAGGTGTGGTAGCCCGAGGATAGAAGTCGGGTCTCTACCCACTCGCCACCTATGCTTTTTTGACCTCTTGTAGCTTCGGCCAGATCTGGTTTTCCATCGCGCCGGGGCGGGCCGCGTCATACATTGCAGCCTTGCCTGCCTCTTAGACCACGATCGTGTGGTTCATACAGTCGATCTGGTCTGGTGACTTGATCTCGTGGGCAATCTTCATCAACGACATGTCCTCACATACGGGGACGGTATGCGTTGTGAGCTAGGTGACACCAAGCGGGTTAGTGACATCAGCAAGCAACCCGGTGTTCCCGTGGCCATGGGCCTCTACCAAATCCGCTACCTCAGTCACCCAAGCCTTCGCGGTCTTGCGGTATTTTTGACCGCCGCCTAAGCGAGATGGTTGGCATTTTTGTAGTCGACCAGAACGACCGGGCCCTCAGTGGGGATGAAGCGATACCGGGCTGCGTTATGCATGGTCCATAAGATCATGTTGCGGCTGCCGGTGGCGAAGCGGGTGTTGATCGGATCATAGAGTATGAAGCGCTGATATCGGTGGCGCAGAGTTTATGACGCACCCGCTCCAGGCGATAGCGCCGCATCCGGCGCATGTCCGGCTGATACCCGTGGGTGTCTGCTAAATCATGAGGGATATCCTGCGCCGGCTCCACGTCCCGCTGCTGCTCTGAAACCGCCATGGTGGGCGTTATTTGAATGATGGCGATTGATCGTCCCGTTAAAATTTGAGGAACGGGGATTGGGCTCGGCCGTCGATCAAGGTAAAGTTACGGTCAAAAGGTGAATCGTGCCAGGGGACTCCACCATGCTGACCAAGGCTCAAATCGCAAAATATCATGAGGATGGCTATGTCATACCCAACTTCATCATGCCAGATGATGTGATCGACTCGATCCAAGAGCGCCATGCTGCGTTGCTGACAAAGCACCCGGAGTTTCGCGATTATTGCGCCGCGATCCTGCAGTATGATGAAGGTTTCGCGGATTATTGCGGCAATGGTGAGATCCTAGACATGGTTGAACAGGTGATCGGCCCGGACATCGCGCTCTGGAATTCAAGCTTCTTCGCCAAGCCCGCCGGCAACGGCAAGGCGACGCCCTGGCATCAGGACGGCGAGTATTGGCCGATCCGACCGCTGGCGACCTGCACAGTCTGGTTGGCGGTGGATGACGCGACACCGGATAATGGTTGCCTGCGGATTATCAAGGGCAGTCACAAGAACAAGGACCTGTTGCAACACGAGACCAATCCCAGCACCGACCTGACCCTGAACCAGGAACTGTTGAAGACCGAGTATGATGAGTCCAAGGCGGTTGATCTGGTTCTAAAGCGTGGTCAAATCTCGCTGCACGATGTCTTTCTGGTGCATGGCTCCGAGCCCAATATCTCGCCCAACCCTCGCCGGGGCATGACCATGCGCTTCATGCCGACCTCCAGTGTCTTTGACCATCAGTTGGCGCGTGAACAGTACAATAATATGAAGGTCCCAGATCATTCCGATCGCCGGATCTACCTCATGCGTGGCGTGGATAGGTCCGGGCGGAATACACTGATTTATCAGTGAAGGGGGTGGGGCGAGGTGATCCAAATTTGCCATCCCGGCGAAGCTGGGGTCACGACTGAACGTCTTTGGTGTGACTTGTGGTTGAAAAACATGAGGAATAAAGAGAAATATTCCACTAGCCGTCACGTTGTCCCTGTTCAGACGTGGTGCCCAGCCTCCACTGGGATGACAAACATTTATATCCCAAGCGTCGACCAACCCTCGCCGAGATCATACTTTTATAACACCTCAACCCAGTGATGGAATTACGAACTCGGCCCCCAACTGGTTGCGTCAACAGGCCGTCGACCGCTTCCTTGTGGCCATGCAGCACGCTGAATTCACGATTGGGAATTTGGCCTTTTTAAGAAGCTTGCCCATTATGACGTCAAGGCTCTGATCACGCTCCAATGGCTTCAGGATGAAGCTGTTGCCGCAGGCTAGCGCCACCGGGAACATCCATATTGGCACCATAGCTGGGAAGTTGAACGGTGTGATGCTGGCGGCGACACCCAGCGGCTGCTGGGTCGAATAGGAAACGATGCCACTGACGACCTGCTCTGTTTACTGACCCTGCAGAAACCCGGGGTGCTGGTGGCGACCAACTTGCCGTCGATCTAGTGATTGATAGTCCGGGTAATGGTGCTCTCTTAAGAGCTGACAGGTTTCTCTGGCACGAGGCCATAGCGCGTTCATCAATTTATAAGGGAAAATCTTGGGCGAGAAAATCCAATGAAGGTGTGGTCCCGAAGGTACCCGAGATAAACCCTAGAGAGGCGTGGATGTCGAGGATTGAACTATTGTGGGGGTGGTCGAGGCAGTTTCACCCTCGGCCGGATGCTCCCCATCCTGTTCGAACAGGCTTTCGAGTTGTTTGGCGGCTTCCTTCGTCGTTTTGATCAGTTGTTCTTGGTCATGTCTCATCTCGGTCTGCTGGTGGAGCAACGCTTCGTCATGTTCCTGGAAATGCTTGACGATCTCGTGGCTCTCTTGGGCGCTGATACCAAGGCCTTGCATCGCATGCACCGCGATTTCTAGGCTGCTTGCGAAGGTTTCGCGCACGACCCGGTCGACGCCCAGTTCGATGAAGCGATAGGCATGGTCGCGATCACGGGCGCGGGCATAAATTCGAAGATTCGGAAAATGCTGGCGGACCAATTCCACGACTGCGACCGAGGCATCGACATCGTCCATCGCCAGTACTAGGACATCGGCGTGCTCGGCGCCGGCGGCTCGCAAGATCCATAGTCGCGTTAGATCACCATAATAGATTTTGTTGCCGAAGCGGCGGACCACTCTGATGCGTTGAAAGTCATAATCAACCGCTGTGAACGGGATGCCCTTGGTGTGAAGGATACGGCCTATAATCTGCCCGACCCGTCCAAAACCGGCGATGATCACGCGGTTACCCGATGTCTCGATCTTGTCGTATTCCGGAACTTGGCCGCTCGACGCGGCGCCGGCCTTGGTTGGAATGCGCTCTCCGATGAGATGGAGCAGCGGCGTTGCGATCATTGTCAGGGTTACCACCACGATCATCAGATCGGCAAAAGCTGGGGCGACGACATTGTTGGCCAGGGCGGCGGTAAACAATACGAACGCGAACTCACCGCCCTGCGGCAGTGCCAGCGCTAATCTTATCGAGGTGGAGTTTGGCAGCCGCGCCACCCGACCGATCACGTATAGCCAAAATCCTTTTATCGTCAGTAACCCAACCGTCAACACAATGACAACGTCCGGGTCCGCGATAATTAACCCCAGATCCACCGACATACCCACCGCGACGAAAAAAAGCCCCATTAGGAGACCCTTGAACGGCTCGATATCGGCGACAAGGGCGTGGCGGTATTCGGATTCAGAGAGCAGCACGCCTGCAAGGAACGCGCCCAACGCCATCGACAACCCGACGATCTCCATCAGAGCTGAGGTCCCAACCACCACAAATAGCGCGGAAATCGTGAACAACTCATTGATCTTTGTGGAAACAATATAGCGGAGAAACGGTTTGATCAGGAAGTGCCCGGCCATGATCACCACGGCGATGGCGGTGGCGGCAAAAAAGAACTCCTCCGGGGCGGCGTTTGCGGCTCCCTCGCCGGATGTCGCTAGCAGCGGCATCAATGCCAATAGCGGTATTACCGCAATATCCTGGAATAGGAGAATAGAGAAGGCGGCTCGACCGGCGCGGCTTCGCAATTGTCCCTTTTCCGCGAGCATCTGAACGACGATCGCGGTCGAGGAAAGCGCAAGGATCAAGCCGGTGACGATGGCGGTGCCGACGCCGAGGCCCAACGCGATACCACAGGCCGCCAGAAG
>JAPKDN010000386.1 GCA_028822575.1 Alphaproteobacteria bacterium
CGCGCGGGATTAGGAAAGTGGATAGGATAGAAAGGGAGAGCCCGCGATGGAACGGCATATTGTATACAATCGCCGACAATGCTACGAACCGGCCAAACTGGGCTTGATCGATTGGCTCCGGAGCTGAACAAAGAGGATTGAGAAGATGAACTATGATGTTGTCGTTGTCGGCGCTGGAAACGCCGCCATGTGCGCCGCGTTGTCGGCGGAAGAGAGTGGGGCCAAGGTACTGGTGCTGGAAGCCGCGCCGGAAGAGCTTGGCGGCGGCAACACCCGATTTACTGCTGGCGCGATCCGCACCGTTTATAATGGCGTCGATGATTTGCGCGAGTTGATGCCCGACCTCACCGACGCCGAGTGTGAGATCACCGATTTCGGTACCTATACCGAGGATCAGTTCTTCGATGACATGTTCCGGGTGACCGAGTACCGCACCGACCCGGAGTTGGTGGAGCTCTTGGTCAAGAACAGCTTCGAGACCCTGAAATGGCTGCGTGGCAAGGGGGTCCGTTTCGCGCCGATCTGGGGCCGGCAAGCATTCAAGGTCGATGGCCGGTTCGTTTTCTGGGGCGGTCTGACGGTCGAGTCGGTCGGCGGTGGCCCGGGGTTGGTCGAGGCCGAGTGGAAGGCCGCGAAGGATCGGGGCATCGATATCTTGTTCGAGGCCCGGGCGCTGGATTTGCTCAGCGATGGCGTCAAGGTCTCGGGCGTGAAGATCCGCCACGAGGGCATGGTCAAGGAAGTTTCCGCCAAGTCGGTGGTTCTGGCCGCCGGTGGTTTTCAGGCCAATAGTGAGTGGCGTACCCGTTATCTCGGTCCGGGTTGGGATCTCGCGAAGGTTCGCGGCACCCCATACAATGTAGGCGACGGCATTCGCATGGCCACCGATATCGGCGCCAGCACCATGGGCAATTGGTCGGGCTGTCACGCGGTCGGTTGGGAGCGTAACGCACCGGAATTCGGCGATCTCGCGGTCGGCGACGCCTTCCAGAAGCACAGTTATCCGTTCGGCATCATGATCAACGCCACGGGCCGCCGTTTCGTCGACGAGGGGGCTGATTTTCGCAACTACACCTATGCCAAATACGGCAGGGTGGTGTTGAATCAGCCAAACCAGTTCGCCTGGCAGATTTTCGACCAGAAGGTTACCCATTTGCTGCGCGACGAATATCGTATCCGCCAAGTGACGAAGGTAACCGCCGATACGATCGAGGAGCTCGCCTATAAGCTCGAGGGCGTCGACGCCAAGGCCTGTATCGATGAGATCAAGCGTTGGAATGCCGCGGTCCGCAAAGACGTTCCGTTCAACCCGAACGTCAAGGACGGACGGACCACGGAGGGTCTGGACGTGGTCAAATCGAACTGGGCCAACACCCTCGACGAGGGTCCGTTCGAAGCCTATCAGGTCACCTGCGGTATTACCTTCACCTTTGGCGGTGTAAGGATCGACGGTAATGCTCAGGTTCAGAGCACCGACTACAAGCCGCTTCAGGGCCTGTTCGCGGCCGGAGAGATGGTTGGCGGCGTCTTCTACTTCAACTATCCGGGCGGCAGCGGGCTGATAAACGGCGCGGTGTTTGGCAAAATTGCCGGCGCGGCAGCGGGTCGTGAAGCCATGAAGGGGCATAACTCAGCGGCGGAATAATCGTTGTTGCGACTTCATACCTTGGTGCTGGAGTTCTCGGTAGGGGGAAGTTCCTAAAATTGGGCGTCTTCGGAGAGGGTGAATTCGCCGTCACGAATCCGCTGTGGCCACTCGGCGACCATTTCGGCAACGGATTCCTCGCCATAACTCTCGATCATATCGGTCAAGGCGGCGAAGATCGCCGAGGACGCCACCATTTCGGCGGAAATTCCTTGGGCCAAGGCGTCTTCCCAAACCTCGAGGACCATCTTCAGGGCCAGCCGTTTTTGTTCGTCATCGGGAAGAAACATGCCGTCGTCTTGAGACATCGCGCGCTCACGTTTCAGTGTGATTGAAGGCTCGGCTCGCAGAATGCATGCTAGCCCGATGAATGTCACCCCGCCCGACGCCAAAGCGTATTATGACCCGCCGCGCGACAAGCCCGCGACGCGCAGGCGCGCCGACCTGGACCCGGGTCTGGTGTGGCAAGACCGCGCGACACCCGCGTCGGATCGGTTCGAGGATGTCTATTTTTCCACTGATGACGGATTGGCGGAGGCGCGCCACACCTTTCTCGGTGGCAATGCGTTACCCGCGGCCTGGGACCGACGCGCCTGTTTCGTCATAGGGGAGACCGGGTTCGGCGCGGGCCTCAATTTCCTCGCGACCTGGAAGGCCTGGCGGGAAACCGCGGCACCCGACGCGGTCCTGCATTATCTGGCGGTCGAGGGGTATCCCTTGACCCGGGACCAGCTTCTTTCCTGCCTCGCGCCTTGGCCGGAACTGGCGTCCTTGGCCGACGAACTCGCCGCCGCCTACCCGCCGCGCCACGATGGCTTTCACCGGATTTGGCTCAACGGCGGGCGGGTGGCGCTGACCTTACTAATCGGCGAGGCGGAGGAAGTCCTGGTCGAAGCCGAGGCGCGGGTGGACGCTTGGTTTTTGGACGGTTTTGAACCAGCCCGCAATCCTGGGATGTGGTCACCCGAAGTCTTCGCCGAGATCGCGCGATTGAGCGCGCCCGGGGCGACACTGGCGACTTATACGGTCGCGCGGATGGTGCGTCATGATCTGGCGATGGCGGGATTCGCGCTTGAGAAACGACCTGGGTTTGGCCGAGAACAGGAAATCCTGACCGCCAGGCTCACTGGCGCGCCTCCCGCCTCGCGGGTTCCGCCTTGGTATCGTCCACCACCGCCCGTCGCGCGCGGTGGGGTGACGGCTATCCTGGGCGCGGGGATCGCCGGATGCGCGGTTGCGGGTGCCCTCGAACGACGCGGCAAGAAGTCGATCCTGGTTGACCGTCATGCCACTATCGCGGCCGAGGCTTCTGGCAACCCCTTGGCCCTGATCGCGCCCAGGATCGAGCGCGGCCAAAGTGACGCGACGTTGTTTCATGACCGCGCCTATCGCATGACCCTGGCGCTGATTGAAGCGTCGGGGTTGGAATGGGAGAGCCGCGGCGCGCTGAGAACCGGGGCCGGGGACGCGGCTTTTTCCGGACCTTGGCATGGCGCGGCGCGGTCGCTCACCGCCAAGGATGCATCCGAGCGGGCTGGGGTCGCTCTTGATGAGCCGGCGTTGTGGTTTCCCGATGCGGGCCTCGTCGAACCCACGCGCCTGGCCGAGCATTTCGCCGCCGGCGCCGAGCGGCGACTTTCCCGCGCCGCCAGGTCGATAGAGAATGATGGCCAGGTCTGGTGGATACGAGGGGAGGCCGGAACGCCGATTGCCGAGGTTGAAACCCTGGTCGTCGCGTCGGCGGGGGCGTCTGTGGGATTCGGGCCGCTGTCCTGGCTGCCATCGCGGGCAATCTTGGGACAGTTGTCCCAGATACCCGAAAGTCCTGAGACCAAGGGGTTGAAAACAGCTTTGATTTGGGGCGGCTATATGTGCCCCGCGCGTGGCGGCGTTCATGTATTGGGCGCGACCCACGAGCGCACGGGGTTCGATCCCTTGGTCTGGCCGCAACCGGTTACAATGGCGGCGCACGAGTGGAATTTTCAGGGAACCCCAACGGTGATTAGAGGCCTGATTTCCGCTCCGAAATCAGGTGCCTGGCACGGTCGGGCGGCGACCCGATGTGTCATGCCAGATCATTTGCCGGCAGCCGGTCCGGTGGCCGCCGCCCGGACTTTTCTTTCCAGCTTCGACCGCCTTCGGCACGGCCCGCGTGGGGTCTTCCCGACCGAGGCTCCGTACCATCATGGACTTTATGTCATCACTGGGCTCGGCGGGCGCGGGATCACGACAGCGGCGCTCGCGGCGGAATTGTTGGTAAGTCAGATGCTGGGCGAGCCTTGGCCAATTGAACGGCGGGTGGCTTTGGCGGCGGCTCCGGCCCGGTTTCTCGTTCGGAATTTGCGCCGCCCGGGTAGAAAGTGAAAAGAGCCATGAGCATGCAGGGGTTACCGCAGCAGATCGATGGATGGGAAAGGTCACTCGGACACTCGAGCATGGCGCGCGTATTTATCCCTTTCGTCATCGTCATAATCGTGGCTCTTTCCGTGGCGTCAGCTCACGCTGAAATAGAAACACGGCCAGGTCTGATCTGGGATGTCGCGGCCGGTGCGCCGA
>JAPKDN010000387.1 GCA_028822575.1 Alphaproteobacteria bacterium
GGCTTTTCGAACCAAAAAACAGCTTCCCGGCGTTCCGATCGATGATCGGGTGGAGGATGACTACGAGGACGTGCGGTAGGCGCCTGGGACGACTCGAAAGCCGGCGACGATCAATTTTACCGCGATAAAGCTGTGTCAGGAGATGGAGATACTTAGAATCTCGTACCCTTTGGTTCCGCCGGGTGTCGTAACCTCCGCGCTGTCACCGATACGTTTGCCGATGAGCGCGCGCGCGATTGGGGACGACGTCGAAATCAAGCCCTGGGCGATATCGGCTTCGTAGGGGCCAACGATCGTATAGGTGGATTCTTCGTCGGTATCCTCGTCGGCAACCTTGATCGTGGTGCCAAAGGTCACGGTACCACCATCGATCTTCGACGAATCGATCACCTCGGCTCGACTGATCACGTCCTCGAGTTCCATAACCCGGCCCTCGGTGAAGCTCTGGCGTTCTCGCGCCGCATGATATTCTGCGTTTTCCGAAAGATCACCGTGCTCACGCGCCTCCGCTATTGCCCGGATGATCGCCGGCCTCTCGACGGTTTTAAGCTGTTTCAGCTCATCTTGCAGCCGCTCCAGACCCTCGCGTCTGATCGGAACCTTCTCCATCGTATAATGCCCAAACCTACTAAGTATTTAGTGTTTGTTCCTTGTAGGCCCCGGCTTACACCGACGCCTACCCACTCCGGCCCCATCACTGGAGGTCAGAAGGACCCGCTTAGATAGGTTTGCAAGGGTGCGACTTCAAGGGCCCCTCCACGGATTGCGCTAATAGCCTTAACAGCGGCCTTCGCACCCTCCACCGTCGTGTAATAAGGAATATTGTGGGTCAACGCGGTGCGACGCAAGCTGAAACTATCGGCGATCGCCTGGGCTCCCTCGGTGGTGTTGATCACGAGATCAACATGACCGGACAACATATTGTCGACGACATGCGGGCGCCCCTCTAGAACCTTCTTCGTGCGATCGACCTTTATGCCTGCTTCCTTGAGGGTGACGGCGGTACCGGCGGTGGCGAGGAGAAGAAAGCCCATGTTGGACAATTCCTGGGCAATTTCGACGCTTTTGGGCTTGTCGTCGTCCCGTACCGAAATGAATACGGTCCCTGAAGACGGTAGGATCGTGCCGGCCGCGATCTGACTTTTCGCGAAGGCGGTGGCGAAATCCTTGTCGATTCCCATGACCTCGCCAGTCGATTTCATTTCCGGCCCAAGAATACTGTCGACTCTGGGGAACCGCGCGAATGGGAAGACCGCCTCCTTGACCGCGACATGTGTGGGGTCTTTCGTGGGCAGATCAAACGAGGCAAGCGGCTCTCCTGCCATCACCCGAGAGGCGATCTTGGCGATTGGTAATCCGGTCGCCTTGGCGACGAAGGGTACGGTCCGGCTGGCGCGCGGGTTCACCTCAAGCAGGAAGACCTCACCGTCCTTGACCGCGAACTGGACGTTCATCAGCCCCTTAACCGATAAGCCATCTGCAAGAAGAGCCGTCTGACGGCGGATTTCTGTCAAGATATCGGCGGATAAGGACTGCGGCGGCAGCGAGCAGGCGCTGTCTCCAGAATGGATGCCAGCTTCCTCAATATGTTCCATGATGCCAGCGATATGCGAGGTTTTTCCGTCGGCGATACAATCGACATCTACCTCGACTGCGTCGGATAGGAAGCTGTCGATGAGCACCGGGTTGGTGCCGGATGCGATCACCGCCTGCTTCATATACCGGCGCAGCGAGGTTACATCGTGAACGATCTCCATAGCCCGCCCGCCCAGCACATAAGATGGTCGGATTACTACGGGATAACCGATCCTGCTGGCTTCGGCCTCGGCCTCGTCGCTGGACATGACGACACCGTTGTCCGGTTGCTTGAGGTTGAGTTTGTTCAATAATTGTTGAAAACGCTTGCGGTCCTCGGCCAAATCGATGGCGTCTGGCGAAGTCCCCAGGATGGGGATGTCGGCCGCTTCTAGCGCATGGGCGAGTTTCAGGGGTGTTTGACCGCCAAACTGAACGATCACGCCCTTAAGCACGCCATTGCGCTGTTCAACGCATATAAGCTCGATCACGTCCTCGGCGGTAAGCGGCTCGAAATACAGCCGGTCCGAAGTGTCATAGTCGGTGGATACCGTCTCCGGATTGCAATTGACCATGATGGTCTCAAACCCGGCCTCTGAGAGCGCGTAGGCGGCGTGGACACAGCAATAATCGAATTCTATCCCCTGCCCAATCCGGTTGGGGCCGCCGCCAAGGATCAGGATTTTTTCACGATCGGTCGGCTCGGACTCACATTCCGGTTCGTTCAACCCGTCGCCTTCATAGGTGGAGTACATGTAGGGCGTCTTAGCGGGAAACTCGGCGGCGCAGGTATCGATACGCTTGAACACCGGGGTTATTCCTAGGTCACGGCGTGTGGCGGCGACAACGGCCTCGTCCTTGCCGCAAAGCGTCGCAAGTCGGATGTCTGAGAAGCCCAGCTTCTTGAGGGCGAGAATTCCCTGGCGATCGGCTGGCAGGCCCTTGCCTCGCACTTCGGCCTCGGCGGAGACGATGGTCTCTATATGTCGCAGAAACCAAGGGTCGATCGCTGAGGCGCCGTGGATCTCCTCGACGGTTAGGCCAAGCCGGAACGCCTGGGCGACGCGGAGGAGGCGTTCGGGGACCGGCTCCGACAGGGCGGCGATGGCGCCGGCGCGGGCAACCACACCATTCTCGTCGACCGGCAACTCGACCTCATTCAGGCCGTCCAACCCGGTTTCCATGGAGCGAAGCACCTTTTGCAGGCTCTCTGGGAAGGTCCGGCCGATCGCCATGGCTTCGCCAACTGACTTCATTGAGGTGGTCAGCTTGACTTCAGCGCCAGGGAATTTCTCGAAGGTAAACCGTGGCATCTTGGTGACGACATAATCGATGGTCGGCTCGAAGCTGGCTGGCGTCACACCGGTGATGTCGTTGTCGAGTTCGTCTAGGGTGAAGCCAACCGCCAGCTTGGCGGCGACCTTGGCGATGGGAAAGCCGGTGGCTTTGGATGCCAGAGCGGAGGAGCGCGAGACCCTGGGGTTCATCTCGATGATCACCAGCCTCCCGGTATCTGGGTCGACCGCGAACTGAACGTTGGAGCCGCCGGTATCCACCCCGATCTCGCGCAATACTGAGATCGAGGCATCCCGCATTCGCTGATATTCCTTGTCGGTCAGGGTCAGCGCCGGGGCCACGGTGATTGAGTCTCCGGTATGGATTCCCATGGGGTCGATGTTCTCGATGGAGCAGATGATGATGCAGTTATCCGCCTTGTCGCGGACCACCTCCATCTCATATTCCTTCCACCCCAATACTGATTCCTCGATCAGCACCGTGCCGACCGGGGACAGGCGCACGCCGGTGCGGACGATTTCCTCAAATTCCTGAACGTTGTAGGCTATACCGCCGCCGGTACCGGCCAGGGTGAAGGAGGGGCGGATGATCGCCGGCAGCCCGATTGCCTCCAGCGCCGCCTGACCTTCCTCGTCATTGGAGACCAGATGTGAGCGTGGTGATTCCAGACCGATCTTGTCCATCGCTTGGCGGAATAACAGCCGATTCTCGGCTTTCTCGATGGCATCGAGATTGGCGCCAATCAACTCCACCCCCAGCCGCTCCAAGGTCCCTTCCTTGGCCAGCGCCAGCGCGATGTTCAGCGCCGTCTGCCCACCCATGGTTGCCAGCATCGCGTCGGGCTTTTCTTTCTCCAGGATACGCTCGACAGTTCTGGGCGTGATCGGCTCTATGTAGGTGGCGTCGGCGAGGCCCGGATCTGTCATGATCGTAGCCGGGTTCGAGTTCACCAGGATCACCCGGTAGCCCTCTTCCTTCAGCGCCTTACAGGCCTGGGTGCCGGAATAATCGAACTCACAGGCCTGACCGATAATAATCGGGCCGGCGCCGATGATGATGATCGAGGAGATGTCGGTGCGTTTGGGCATTGCTGATCAGGACGCCTCTTCCATAAAATCCAC
Organism: Alphaproteobacteria bacterium; assembly: GCA_028822575.1. The sequence goes on from JAPKDN010000387.1 coordinate 3,993, forward strand.
GAACCGTTGGAATAGATGATGGCTGTCCTTTGGTCCGGGGGAGGCTTCGGGGTGGTATTGAACGCTGAAGACTGGTTTGCCGATGACGCGAAAACCCTCGATGGAGCCATCGAAGAGGGAACGGTGGGTGATCTCGACACTTTCAGGAAGCGTTCCCTCAGAAATCACGAAGCCGTGGTTCTGGCTGGTGATCTCGACCTTGCCGGT
>JAPKDN010000388.1 GCA_028822575.1 Alphaproteobacteria bacterium
CGAGGCTTGACCATCGATCTCGGTTTCGCCTCTGTGAATTTACCGGGTGGCACGCGCTTGGGTTTCGTCGATGTCCCCGGCCACCACCGCTTCATTGCCAACATGGTCGCTGGTGTGACCGGTGTGGATGCGGCGCTTGTCGTCGTCGCCGCCGATGATGGCGTGATGCCACAGACCAAAGAGCATATCGCGATTCTTGATTTGCTAGGGCTGGGCGTGGGCGTAGTCGCTATCACCAAGGCCGATATGGTGGAAGAACACAGAGTGGCCGAGGTCCGCGCGGCGATCGCCGGCTTGCTGGAGGGGTCGACCCTGGCGCGGCTACCGATGATCGCAACCAGTACGCAGACGGGCGCGGGTATCGACGCTCTGAAGGCTGAACTTGTCTCGCTGCAATCCGAAAGAACTGACGATGGACAGCGCTTTCGCCTGGCGATCGATAGATCCTTTGTTATCGATGGCAAGGGCATGATCTTGGCTGGTCCAGTGCTGTCGGGTCATGTGGGGCGTGGTGACGACCTGGTTATCATGCCTGGTGGGTTTCCCGTTTCAGCTCGTGGGCTGCGGGTTCAAGACTCCAAAGTGGATCGCGCCCGTCTGGGCGATCGCGCTGCCATTCAGATCGGCGGCCGCGATGCCGGCCGGGGCTCGGCTCGGCGTGGCGATTGGCTTTGCGCACCGGACACGGGGTTTAGTGTCCGACGCTTGGATGTCCGACTATGGTCGGCGCGTACGCTGGAGGGGGGGCTGCGCCACGATCTGCCGGTTCATGTGCATATCGGCGCGGCGGACATCCCAGGTCGGCTGGCGTTGCTGGACCGCCGCCGGCTAGCGCCTAGGGACGAGGCCTGGGCCCAAATCGTTCTGCAGCGCGAGATTTTGGCTGTTCGGGGAGACCGGTTTATCTTGCGCGATCAATCGGCCGAAGTGACGATCGCTGGCGGGTGGGTGGTCGACCCGCTGGGCGCCGAGCGCGGGCGTGCCCGACCCAAGCGTCTTGAAACCCTCACCGCCTTGGCACAAGCGTCACCAGCGGCGGCGTTGCTGGGATCATTGGCGGTCGATGGTGGGCCGGTGGATCTCACTGTCATGGCGCGGCGTTGGAACCTCACTGCCGACGCGGCGCGCGAGACCTGGTCGGACGTCGAAATTGTGCGGCTTGGCGATCTTGCTTTTGACCTGGGGCATTGGAAGGGCTGGAGACAGGCCGCCCTGGTTGCTATCGACAGGGCCCACCATGCACATCCGAATAGACTTGGTCTGGATGCCTCGAACCTAGCCACGACACTTCGCTTGCGTCGTCCCGAGGTTCGGTTGGTGTTGTCCGAACTTGTCGAGGAAGGAGCTCTGGCCCTGGCATTTGGCATCTATAGCCGGCCCGATCACAAACCCCGATTGACGTCAACGGATCAAGCTGCGTGGGAGGAATTGTGTGAGCATCTTGGGGCAGCGGACCAACCATCCAAGGTCGCCCATCAGATTGCGAAGAAGGTTGATATCGAGCCTGCGGCCTTGCTTGCCCTGTTTGGTCGTTTTGAGGCGCGGGGGCTGGTGATCCGGGTTTCTCGTAATCGGTTTTTGCTACCGGAGACAGTGTCGACGCTCGCGCGAGCGGCGGAATCCGCTTTGGTAGCGAATCCTGATGGCTTGACCATCGCTGGCTTTCGAGAGCGTGCCAAGGTGGGTCGCAACCTGGCGGTCGAATTTCTGGAGTTTCTGGATCGCAAACGCGTGACCCGGCGGGTGGGGGCTCTTCGTGTTGTGATCGCCAGCCCGTCGGAGGTTTTCGGGTTATAGGCCCATCGCCTCTTGCGCCCCGCCATCCCTCTCTTTAGCTTTGTAGTTGGGGGGAATTCTCGTCCGGTGACGGGCGCGGGCTTCAAACCCGCCGAGGGGCGCGCGGCGTGTCTTGTGGGTTCGACTCCCACTTCCTTCCGCCATTTCGAACCGCCCCGCCCTAAACGTCCCACCATGAGACGATGCGAAGTACCTAGGTTTTTAACAGTTTCATGGTCTTTTTGACCACTATCGGATTCGCGGCCGCCGAGTAGAGACCATAGGAAAATAAAACAGCTTTTTGCGGAACTCGCCTAGAGGCCATCGGTAGGTTGAACGCCGTCGGTCACCGACACCGCAAACACTTTTCAGCGTCCCTGGTCGTGCCGAGGGTCAGAGCTTGACTGCGAGACATTGCATTGGCGAGGTTGTCGCCGGTGGTGAAAGCACGCCCGACGCATTTCACCTTCTTCTCGTCTATGCCCGAGGCCAGTGGCTGGAGCATTATAAAGTTCAAAGCTTCGCCTTTCCGGATAAGGACTTTCCGTCCTTTGATGTCGCGTTACTGACTCTGGCCAGTGCATCCCGGATTATGTCGCTGAACATTCTTACCTTGTCCTCCGTCGTTGGAGAAACATTCACCCAGGTCGGCTACGAGGCGGGTCTACCGCATGTTGTTAACGTTCATGGGATTTATGTTTTTTTGGTGTCGCTACAAAATGGGGTTTGGTGTCATTCCTGCGGCCCTAATCCAGTCTCCTCTGGAGGACTGCGTATCGTGTTCGATGAGGGGCGTTATAACGTTGCTGCGATAAATTTCGTGAGAACAGCCTCGTGGGACATGGCGAGTAATGTCCTGTGACCAAGTTTTGTTGAACAGTAATCCATATAGAGTCGACATATTTGCGCCATGGACCGTTGATTGTTGGTGGTGGTAGAATTTTCAGGATACTTAGCTGGTGTAGGGATAAATAGACTCTTCGCCACGATTCTTGACTTGTATGATCGCGAGGGTGCCAATGCTGATGACCCTTTTCCTGCCGGGATATCTTTTATGGTAAGACTGATTGATCTTCCGGAAGAGACCCGACCGCATGTCGCTAATGCGCCTTGTCCGACCTACGAAGGCAATCCCTTCGTTGCTGGGCCGCCTTTGGCTGAGAGACGGGTCGCGATCATCTCCACTGCTGGGCTTCAGCGCCGGGGAGATCGCCCCTACGCTTTTGACGCCGATGACTATAGGATCATCCCGGGCGATGCCTCTTCCGCCGATATCGTGATGAGTCATATCTCAAGCAATTATGACCGTTCCGGCTTTCAGGCTGATTACAACATTGTCTTTCCGCTGGATCGACTGTGGGAGATGGCAGCTGACGGCGAGATAGGCTCGGTCGCCGATTATCACTACTCCTTTATGGGCTCTACCCATCCCGATCAGTTGGAAGACACAACCCGGCATCTTGCTGGATTACTCAAGGGCGATGGTGTCGACGCGGTGGTTCTGCTTCCAGTTTGACCGTTCTGTACGCGCGCCGTGGGCGGGCTGGGGCATTTCCTGGAAGACGAAGGCATACCGACGGTTCAGATCAGTCTGGTGCGGGAGCATACCGAGGTAATGCGCCCGCCGCGTGCGCTGTGGGTGCCCTTCATGCTTGGCAGACCGCTTGGTATTCCCGACGACCCAAAATTCCAAAAACGCGTCCTGAGAGCAGCGCTCGCACTATTCGACGCGACTTCGGGTCCGCTTCTGGAGGACTATCTGGAGGAAGCGCCGGAGGTTGCCGTCGAGGACGAAGATTGGGTTTGTCCGATCGCGTTCAATCGCGCTGAGGATGTAAGTCTGGCAGTACGTCTGCGCCGCGAGGTTCAACAATATCGAACGTGGTACGACCTGCATGTCCAAAACCGAGGGCGCACCAGCGTTGGTGTTTCCGGACTGGATCTGGATACCCTCTCGAAGTTCCTCGTTGATTATGCCGAAGGTGGGTCGCCGGAGTCACCGAACCCTGATATTGGTGTGGCGCGGATGTTGCGGCTCTCGGTGGATGATTTGAAGACGTTCTTCTTCGAGGCCGCTGGGGCACAGCCTGGGGCGGCGTCGCCGAGAAAGATGAACGAATGGTTCTGGACCGCGACATCGGCCGGAGAGACGATCATCAAGTTGTGGCATCAGGTCAAGGAAAGCGCCGACAAGGATTTTAAGCGCCTGTCGGTGTTGATTGTGCCACGGGAATGGTTACCCAAGGACGGGTGAGCGGACGATCCCATCCACCGATCCTGGCGTTCAGGGTCGGTGGATCAGGGCTGTCTTTGATTTTCCAGCTATAACCTCGCCGATAACCCGTGTTTTTGAGGCTAGAGCCTCGGTCCTTGGTGGTCTGGTTACCCTGATCGGGACACCGCCGAACATCATCATCTCGG
>JAPKDN010000389.1 GCA_028822575.1 Alphaproteobacteria bacterium
GTGTAGGACCGTGCCTTGCAAAGTGATCGAGGCCTGTTCACAAATCGCTTCAAGCAGCTGCATATCGCTCTGATCAAAATCCCCGTTTCGTTTGTTCAGGATTTGAGCGACGCCGATAACCTGGCCCTTGACGGTCTTGACCGGCGCGCAGGCGATGGAACGGGTCTTGAAGCCGGTTCGCTCGTCACTGGTGTTATCAAACCGATGGTCGGAATAGGCATCGTCGATGATTATACCGGTGCCTGTGCTGAAGGCCTCTCCTGCGACACCGACGGTGTTGGAAATCCGGATCTCCCGGTGCAGTTCGCCCATGGCGACGCGGGAATACAGCTCATTGGTTATCGGATCATTCAGGAACAAAGTTCCCCGTTCGGCATCGGTCTCTTCCGCGAGTTCCGCGACCAAAACCTGGAGCTGCTCCTCCAAGCCTTCGGCCTGGGCCACCAGCCGCGAAATTCTTAAGAGTGTGGCGATACCCCTGTGATCGGAATCCGGTTCATCCCGTGCCAGATCTTTGATCAATCCTTCGGGCGTGTGCTCAAGTGCCATGATGTTCTTCCAGCTTTGAACGGAGGGCGGTGATGGTTGCTTGCAACTCTCGGAAACCCGCCTCGGATTTCGTTTGCAATTGCTCAACATCGAAGTTGGACCGTAATTCTTGATCCTCGAGCCGAGCGCGGAGGGCGGAGGCTGTTTCCCGGAGTTGGGTCAACTCGCCTTGATGGCTTGTTGTGAGATCGGTATAGGCGCTCTCGGCATCAAATCGCGCGCGCTCTAACTGCTCGCGAAGCGCGGATACTGATTGTTTCATTTGTTCGATCTGCTGGTCGCCCTCTCGACGCGTATCCATCACCGCAGCGTCGCCGGCAATTCTTCGCGCGTCCAGGGCCTCGCGGAGAGATGTGACCGTGCCCTTGAGAAGGCGGACTTCCTCGGCCGATTCAGATCTCGCTTTGTGCATGGCTTCCCCCATCTCGGCTTTCGCGGCATCCAAGGCGTCTCGCAGCGAGTGGATGGTCGCCGTCAGTTGATTAATTCCCGTACCACTCGCCTGACGACCGTCCTCAAGCGCGATTTCGTGCTCTCGCTCTTGCGATTCCAACCGTTCACGCATGGCCGCGACGGAGTTTCGCAGATGCTGCGATTCATCTCGCATGGCTTCAAGTTCGGTTAAATCGTCTCCCGCCGCCATGTTCAACTCCCAATACTCCCGACTCATTCTTACGTTTAATTTTAGGATAGCGGGCGTACAGGACAAACGGAAGCAGGGAGGAGGCACGGCCGCGCTCTGGTGTCACCTTCCGTGACGTTTGCAAACGATAGGCGGAACATTTTTTGGGTGTATGCCCTTTGGCCAGAGACATTCGTGGCGGGTGAGAGCCCGTCTAGGAATAGGCCGGCTTGCCGTTAACTGAACAAGCTCGGCCCCGGTGAGGGAGCCGAGATAGGTGATAAACTCCCTTCGATTGTTCGGGAGCCGCAGAATGCTAGTGTCAGCCGGAAGGATGGAGCGTATGGGAGTGGTGGTGCGAGAATTGAAAAAATGCATTGATCGCGTGTCCTGCTGGTGCGATTTATCATCATCGGTTCGAGGGATTTTAGGGGAAGTCGACGATGGCGACACGCATACGCTCCAATTCGGATGGACTATTGGTGTTGGATTTTGGCAACGTCGATTTCGTTTAGAGCGTTGGTTCACGCCTATAGAGTCGGCTAACCAAGTAAGCGCAGAGGGCATTGGTTAAAATCGCCATCACCATCCATAGCGAAGCGGTGATGAAGAGATTTCAAATGAGCCTTTTTGACCAAATGTTTCCGATCCATGTCCGCATGGACACGGCGATTGTGGATTAGGCCGGGAGACACACTTTCATGCTTGTTCGATTCTGGGGCACGCGAGGCTCCATTCCGAGCCCAATTACCTCGCGGGACATCAAGGCAAAAATTGTTGAAGCATTGCTATTCGCCGACGGTCGCCGTTTCGCCGACGAGGCGGAGGCAAACGCGTTTGTCGATGGCGAACTCGAATTTCCGGTTGGCAATACATATGGCGCTAACACTTCCTGCGTTGAACTCGACCTCGGCGAAGGCGAGTTCATGGTGTTCGACATGGGCTCTGGACTGCGTCCCTTTGGTATCGATGCCATCGAGCGCTTCGGCGACGGGCGGCCGAAAACCTTTAATATCTTCATGTCGCATTTGCATTGGGATCACATCTTGGGATTTCCGTTTTTCAATCCTGCATTCATGCCTGGATGCAAGCTCAATTTTTTTGGTGGTCATAGACAGATCGAATACGCCTTGCGGCGCCAGCAGGAGAAGATTTCCTTTCCGGTGCCCTTTGATTTCATGAAGGCGGAGATGGAGTTCACGACCCTGACACCAGGAGAGACCTATGAGATCGGTGGTTGCGAGGTGGGATTGATCAAGCAATGCCACGACAATGATTCATTCGGCTATCGTGTCGAGCATGGCGGAAAGTCTATAGTTTACAGCACGGATGCCGAACATAAGAGCGACGATGTGGCTCTCCAGAGCGCCTTCGTCGATTTCTTGCGAGATGCTGATCTGGTCATTTCGGATACGATGTATTCTTTGGGCGATTCTATCGCCATGAAAGAGGATTGGGGCCATTCTAGCGGCGCTATCGCCGTGGGCTTGTGCCACCGAGCGCATGCGAAACGCCTAGCGATGTTCCATCATGAACCGCTTTATGACGATAAGACCTTGCACGAAATTTATGGTGAAACCGTGCGCTATGAGGCGTTGACTCGCATGGAAAGCACGCTTGAAGTTATTTGCGCCTCGGACGGTTTCGAAATCCGCCTCTGACCTATCGCGTCGGGCAATAAAATTACACGTGCGCAATAATCTGGTATGGTTTGGCGCGAATGAAATTGAACACTGGACTAAGTAAAACATGATTATCGGCGTGCAGGGTCTTCGCATGGTGATTGTTATCTGCGGGGGGCTCGTCTTGCCCATGTTGGAAGCGTTCGCCAATGGTTATGGAATTGGCGCGGAAAGCGTCACTGGCTTGGGGCGAGCCGATGCGGGATCCGCCGCCATTGTCGGCGATGCATCGATCGCACACGCCAATCCCGCCGGCATGGCGCTGAGGAGAAAGACCGAATTGATGACGGGCTTCACCCTGGTCTATCCGGAGATCAGCTTCGAGCCGGGAAATTCGACGGCATTCGATGGCGTGGCCTTGTCGGGCGGCGACGGGGGTAACGCCGGAACACCGGCTTTGGTCCCCAACACGCATCTGGTCATGCCGCTTGGTCGAGATTTCGTTGCGGGGTTTTCCATCACCAGTCAGTACGGTCTTATCACCGACTACAACCCATCCTTCATTGACCGGTACGACTTTATCAACGCCAATCTCCTTAGCATGAATATAAATCCCTCGATTTCATGGAAGGTGAAGGACACGTTGGCTATCGGAGCTGGTTTAAATGTTGCTTATGGGCGTCAAAAACTGCGCCAAGCCATTGATTTCGGCAGCGTGTGCGCGGCTGGTTTGGGGCGGGAAACCTGCTTGGCCGGCTTTGGCCTCGCGCCAGGTGAGAATGACGGCTTCGCTCGAGTGAGGCTGGATGATTGGGGAACCGGATTTAATCTTGGCGTGATCCACGAGCCGTCTCCGAACACCCGGATTGGCGCGTCCTATCGCTCGAGGATCACTTTCGATGGCCGTGGTCATGGCCGCTATTATGTCCCCGACAATGCCGCCGCATTCCTGACGGCGGCTGGTGCCAGCGCCGCGTTCGAGAACAGCGATGCTGCGGGCCGGTTCTCTTTTCCCGCCTCCGCCAATCTTGCGTTCTCCCATCAGGCAACCGAGAAACTCGGTCTAATGGCCGGTGTGACTTGGACCGAGTGGTCGGTGGTGGACGAAAACCGTGTCATATTTGATAATGCTGCCACTGCAGATTCTGTTATCCGCGTCGACTACCAGGACACTTTTCGCGTCGCCGCGGGAGCTGAATACGAACTCAATGAAGCCTTAACTCTGCGCGGTGGGCTCGCGTTTCAACAATCGCCTGTGCGGGACGATCGCAGAGAACCGGCCGTGCCAGATTCCGACCGCGTTATCCTGGCAATTGGAGCGTCCTACGCTCTTACGGAGCGCATTATCATGGACCTCGGTTACCAATACCACCGCCT
>JAPKDN010000390.1 GCA_028822575.1 Alphaproteobacteria bacterium
GGCGTGCCCCAACCGAAGCTTCCTTGCAAGCCAACAAACCCGAAGACCATCGCCAACGCCACCACGCCGAACCGCGCCAAATTCCAATTGAGGGAAAAACCTAGTTAATAATCCAGGCTAGGTAACACGCGCCTTTGTCGTGACCGCCATGGTGCCGCGGTTTTTACAATCCAGTGTTGATTACCCCCTCCTTTGGTGCAGGCAATTGGCATTCAGGCTCTATTGGAATGATCGGACCGCGCCGCCCCATTCCCGGCACTGTAATAGCCCAAACTATTTTATTGATCCTTTTCGACTGTGGGCATTATTGATGTAACCGGGGTCAGAAATTTGATCCGCGTGGCCGTCTCCTCCACTATGCCCCCTAAGTCACGCCTCTGCATTTCAAGCGTTGACGTAACGAATCTGGTATAATTCCGCAGCTATCGACGCATTTATAGACCCCATATTGACAGGAGGAAGATGTCAGTCTTCTTTCGTCATGCTGTTTATCGTCGTACTCCTTACGCGGGTCGAAGACGTCGATAAGCGGCGCGGCGGCGGCTCTAACTCTTTCTCGTGGGAAACCGAAAAAAAGCGCATGCACAACGCATCAGAGATCAACCCGGAGCGCACCGCGTCGACCACTGTGAAAGTAGTCCCGACGACATCGATAATTGCCGGCTCCATGGAGGTGCGCCTCGCGCGTGGCGGCAAAGATGTGGAAGCCGCCCAACTGCTGCGATACCGAGTATTTTACGAGGAAATGGGTGCCATTCCTTCCAAGGACGCCGCGCTCCATAAAATGGACCGTGATACTTTCGACACGACCGCAGAGCATTTGTTGGTCATTGACCATGCAATTGGAGGATCGGTGATCGGCACGTGCCGGCTCATGAGGCGACAATTGGGAGATGCTTCAGGAGAATACTATACCTCCCGTGAATACGATATATCCAAGATCCATCGTTTTCCCGGAAAAATACTTGAACTGGGACGCTCCTGCGTCGATCCGAAGTTTCGGTCCAAGACCACAATGTCCCTGTTGTGGCAAGGGCTCGCGGCATATGTGTTCGCGCACGATATTCAAATCCTGTTTGGATGCGCGAGTTTACCAGGTAACGATCCGTGCGCGCACGCTGCGGCACTTTCGTACCTCCACCATTTTCATCGTGCCCCGCGCGAACTACGTCCCTGCGCGCTGGCCGCGCATTATGTTGATATGAACATGTTGCGGCCCCATGAAATCATCAGAAAACAAGCGCTCAACGATCTCCCCCCACTGATCAAGGGGTACCTGAGACTTGGTGGTTGGGTCGGAGATGGCGCCGTTATCGATGAGCAGTTCAATACAACGGATGTCTGCGTTGTGGTCCGGATGGCGAGCCTCGCCGAAAAATATTTCAAACATTATCAAAGGAAGCTCCGCTGGGAGCGAACTCCGTGAACGTGCCGCGGGACGGTGCGACGGCGAGAGGGTCTGGCGTGGCACCAGCCTTGGCTGAAAAGGGTGACCCATCACTTTTGGACAATAGGGTCGGGAACGCTTGGCTCGCCACCTGCCGGCTGATCGGCTACGGATTACTGACCGTCCTGCTTCTGCTGCCCCAGATTGCAGCTTTGATTTGCTGGCCCAGGTTTGCTCGTTGCATTCCTCGCACGCATCATTGGCTAGCCGCGCGCGTCGTCGGCCTCTGCGTCCGAGGCGAAGGGGAGATCGCGACCGGAAAGTCCATATTTTTCGTGTCCAACCATGTTTCCTATTTCGACATCATTGCGCTTGGCTCGATCCTACAAGGTAACTTCGTCGCCAAAAGTGATGTCGCGACTTGGCCGATATTCGGGCCATTGGCCCGATTGTGCGGAACCCTATTCATTGAGAGACGTTCCACCGGTGCCATCAAGCAAGTCGACATTATCCGATCTCGACTGGAGCGGGGCGATTCGTTGATTGTCTTCCCGGAAGGGACCAGTAGTGACGGTAGCAGGGTCCTGCCCTTTAAAAGTACATTGTTCGCGGCAGTCGAGGGAAAGGCTATCATCGTTCAACCGATTTCCATCCACTATTCACGCCTGAACGGTATGCCCATTGGCAGGGCATATCGGCCATTCTATGCATGGTACGGCGACATGGATCTGGCCCCGCATCTTTGGTCGGCTCTTTCTCTTGGAGTGGCCGAGGTGGTTATCCGGTTTCACGCGCCGGTACGGGCGTCCACATTTTCCGATCGCAAGACATTGGCGAAATATTGTCATGCTCAAATCTCCAGGGGGCTCGGACCGGATACCCCCCACGAAGCGCCGCTTGACTTGGCCTTACCGGATGATAGTCTTGACCATGATAAATTACGCGGGAATCGGAGAGAATGCCTGCGATTACAGTTGATTGCTCGCGGGACGGCGCCGAATGACGGCTTCGATTAAGCGAGGTGGTGCGACGACGAGAAAGTCGCTTTTCATTAAGACCTATGGTTGTCAGATGAACGTCTACGATTCCGCGCGCATGGCGGAAGTTTTGGCGCCCCTGGGCTATGAAATTGTTGGAGCTGCGGAAGGCGCCGACATGATCATTCTCAATACCTGCCATATACGCGAGAAAGCCACCGAGAAAGTCTTCTCGGAACTTGGCCGATTGCGCCGACTGAAAACTGAGGCGAATGATCGCGGAGGAAACGTTCTCCTGGCCGTGGCGGGATGCGTGGCCCAGGCGGAAGGCCAAGAAATTCTTGATCGTGCACCTTACGTGGACTTGGTATTCGGGCCGCAGACCTATCACCGATTGCCAGAAATGGTCGACAAGGCGAACGCGGGCAATTGGGCCAAGGGTCGTGGCGCCCGATTGATCGACACGGAGTTCCCTGTCGAAAGCAAATTCGACCATCTGCCCCAGCAATCGATGGCTGCAAGCAGCGCTTTTCTAACCATTCAGGAGGGGTGCGATAAATTTTGCTCTTTTTGCGTTGTGCCCTACACTCGGGGGGTCGAGATGTCGCGAGCGGCCCTAGCGGTATTGGATGAAGCACGGCATCTGGTCGCGGGCGGCGCACTGGAGATCACGTTGCTTGGGCAGAACGTCAACGCCTATCATGGCGAGGCCGTTGGAGGTGGGGAGTGGTCGCTTGCTCGACTGATACGCGAACTCGCGAAAATCAGCGGGCTTGAGCGTATTCGATATACCACGTCACACCCTCGTGACATGGATGACGACTTGATCCTGGCACACCGTGACGTCCCTCAATTGATGCCCTTCCTGCATTTGCCCGTGCAATCGGGATCTGATCGAATCCTGGAGACTATGAACCGAAAGCATGACGTTGCTTCCTACCTGAGATTGGTTGACCGACTTCGAGAAGCCCGGCCGGACCTTGCCTTATCCTCAGATTTCATCGTTGGGCATCCCGGTGAAAGCGATGCCGACTTCGCCGAGACGATCAACCTGGTAAGCCGAGTCGGATTCGTGCAGGCTTATTCGTTTAAATATAGCCCAAGGCCGGGCACGCCAGCGGCGACCCTCGACCAAATTCCTGAATCGGTGCGGTCTGAGCGGCTGCAAAGCCTGCAACAGCTTCTTGGCGTGCAGGCGCGGGCTTTCAATGTCGCCAGTGTTGGAGATATCCAGCCTGTGCTCGTTGAGCGAGCTGGACAACATCCCGGTCAACTGCGGGGGCGGGGGCCCTATATGCAAACCGTACATTTCGATGGTCCGGAAAGATTGTTGGGCACGATAGCCGATGTCCGAATCACCGAAGGTTTGGGAAACAGCCTCGCGGGCCGGATTGAATTCGCCAACCCCACGACCGCCAACACGGATACCTCGCAAGGGAGGAAAGGACACGGTGAACGTCAAGCACGGTGATGGTGGTCGGCTCACTCTGGAGTTTGATGACCACAAGCTGCTCCCTTTGTTGTTCGGTGAGCACGACCGCAATTTGGCGCGGATCGAGCAGAAGTTGAAGGTATCACTCGCATGTTTCGGAAACACCGTGGAGATTTCCGGAAACACCCAATCCACCCCGGTCGCCCGCGCCACGCTGGAGGCGTTGTATCGACGCCTCGAGAAAGACAAGGGCAAGGACATGATGGACCTTGGAACCGTCGACGCAGCTGTTGCCTTCGCGTTAAACAGCCCGGCTTCGAGTAAGGGTCCCGACCTGTCAAAGTTCGAGGATACAACGTCGAACCTGGA
>JAPKDN010000391.1 GCA_028822575.1 Alphaproteobacteria bacterium
CAAATGGCTACCGGTGACGATAGGCGGGAGGTCATTGTCGCGGCCGGGGCGGCGCGCGAATATGTTACCCATCCGGTCGACGGAGACGTCGCAGCCGGCCACCTTGCACCACTCAACGAAAAGATCGCGACCTTCCTTGTCTTCATCGGTGAGGGCGAGACGGCAGCATCCGCCGTTCGGCAGAGCTCCAATTTCGGCCATGCTCATCAGACTGTCCCATAGGCGACTGGAATTGACGCGGATATTTCTCATTCGAACGGTAATCCTTCTTGATCGCAATTATTGTAAGTAGCTATTTCCGTCAGGCCGCTGCTTTCGCCGCGAAGGTTCCAACGACGCCCTTCGCCTTTAGCGCCTCAATCTCGGGTGCTCCGTAGCCGAGCTCCGCCAGCACTGCCTCGTTATGCTCGCCGAGATGCGGGCTGTGGGAGAGGCGGTCGCCGGTCTTCGGGATGGGTTGGCCTGGGACCGTCGCCATGGGGATGCGGCCCAAGGTGTCGTTTTCAACCCAGCGGATAGCGTTCACCGCCTGCACTTGCGTATCCTTGAACAGATCGAGATGGGTTTGCACTTTGGCATTCAAGATATCGGCTTCGGAAATCAATTTATTCCATTCGTCGCTGGTCTTGGTCTCAATGATCGGGCGGATTTCCGACAGGAGAAATTCACGGTTGGCGACCCTCTCACGCGCTCCGACAAAGCGCGGATCGTCGATCCATTCCTCCCGGCCGATCACGGTGCAGAAACTTTTAAAGTGAGGGTCGCGGCGCGCATTGATCGACATGAAGCCGTCCTTGGTCTTGAAACTGCCGACCGGCATGCCGATCGGTTCTGCCTCTCCACCCTGGAGATGTGATTCCATGATCGCTGCCTCTTGGAACACCATGGCGGATTCCAGTAGACTGGTTTCGGTTAGCATGCCTTTTCCTTTCATCGCTTGGCCGTACAGCGCCGCTGCCGCAGCTTGAAAGGCGTAGAGGCCGGTGGAGAAATCAATCGCCAGCATATTGATCCGTTGCGGCAGGCCGTTGATGTCGCGGTTGATTGACATCATTCCGGTATAAGCCTGCATCACGGAATCGGTCGCGGGTTGATCGCGACGCGGTCCTTCCTGTCCGAAGCCGGTAACAGCGACATAGATAACTTTTGGATTTACCTTGGCGACGGAATCGTAATCGAGGCCGAGTTTCGCCAGTTTGCCGACCCGATAATTCTGGATCATGACGTTGCATTCGGCCGCCAGTTTTTTGGCGATCTCCAATCCCTCGGGTGATTTCAAATCAACGGCGAGGCTCCGCTTGCCGCGATGGACGACGACCGAATGCGCGGTTTGATCGCCTATCGCCTTCCCCAATTGGCGACTCCAGCAGCCGGTGCCGGGTGGTTCCAATTTTATCACGTCAGCGCCGTTGCGCGCGAAATGCATGCCGCAATACGGCCCCGCCACTCCTTGACTGAGGTCGAGTACTTTCACGCCCTCGAAGGGCAGGTCATCATGCGCCATTTTTAGAGTCTCCTGTCGATATCATATCGATCGTCCCAAGTATCTATATAACCTAAACCGCGCGCCGGGATCAGACACCGTGCCGCAGTAGCTGTCCGTGAAAGGTGATAAACATGATCGAACATTCCGATACGGGCGCCGGCGCGCCGGCCCTGGTCGTTATACAAGCCTTTGGCTGCGACCACAGCGATTGGGATGCGCAGGTGGCGTATTTCTCACCGCGTCATAGATGCATTGCCGTTGACCTCGGCGGCCATGGGGCGACATGGGGGCGTGAAGATCACGCGCGAGTCGAAGCCCATGGTAGTGACGCGGTCGCGCTGATGAAGTCGCTCGATCTTCCACCCGCAATCGTCATCGGCAATAGCCTCGGCTGTCGCGTGACAATGGATATCTCCGCCCGCGCACCGGAACTGACAAGGGCTGTGATCCTCGTCGACGGCAGCCGTCTCAGCCCGTCCACTGCCGGTGTCCACGCTGCCCTCGGTGCTGATAGTGCGCCAGAAGGGTATCAGGATTTGGCCCGCGCCATGTTCGCCAAAATGTTCAGCCCCGGTTTCGATCCGGAAAAGGTGGCCGAAATGACCGAGCGTGCGACGCAAGTACCGCCCCAGCTCGGTGTTGCGCTTCTAGAAGATATAGGACGTCATGATTTAGAGGAGATGGAGCGATTGTTGGAGGATATCCGCGTCCCTGTTCTGGCACTACAGTCCACCTACATCACGCCCGACGGCAGGCGCCATTCCTTAGTCCGCGATCAATCTTCACCTTATCTGGACTTGTTGCAGGAAAAGGTGCGTGATTTAAGCATCGAAATCATTCCGAATTGCGGTCACTATCCGCAAGTTGAGTATCCGACGGAAACGAATGCCGCGATTGACGCGTTTATCGCCCGTTTGAATTAGCATGGATTACGTGCGTCCCTCGACCTAATTGGTAGTGTAAATCTTTAAAGAGCCAACGGAGTAGGGCAGATATGAAAATCGGAACGGATCTTAGCGTATTGGCACAAGCGGGGCGCTCCGACGCGTCTGTTTTGGCGGAGCATTTGGCCTTGGGTGATTTGGCTGAACCTCTTGGGTTCGACTCGCTATTCGGGCTGGAGCACCATTTCACCGGTTATTCGATGTCGCCCCATCCGCTGCAATTGCTCAGCTATTTCGCCGGTAAAACCAAACGCATTACCCTTGGCACGTGTGTGATTGTTCTGCCATGGCACGACCCGATCCGGGTCGCCGAACAAATCGCCTACCTCGATCTGCTTTGCGGCGGGCGCTGCATGTTTGGTTTCGGGCGCGGCGCAGCGAGCGTTGAATATGCTGGATTCCGAGTGCCGATGGAGGAAGCGCGCCCGCGCTTCGCCGAGTCCGCACAATTGATCACCAAGGCCTTGCAGGACGAAGTCTTCGAATGGGACGGCGAGTTCTACAAAATTCCAAAAATGTCGATACGCCCCCGCCCGATCTCGCATCCGGAACGCCGTTTCTATGCGTCATCGGTCAGCCCGGAATCGGCGGAGATTATGGCCAAACTTGGCTTCGGCATGATGGTCATTATGCAGAATGAATGGTCGAAGGCCGCCGCCGATATCCAAAGCTTCCGCGACATCGCCATCAGCGTTGGGCATACGCCGCGCCCACCGGTGATCCTCACCAATGTCTCCGTTGCCGAAAGCCGGGACGAGGCCCATGACCGGGCGATGCAGTATCTCGGCGCGAAATGGGACTCCATCGACAATCACTACAACTTCTCGGACGGTCACCTCGCCAACGTCAAAGGCTATGAGTCCTATGGTAAAATGGCGAAAACCTATTCGAAGCTGAAAGACGAGGACGCGCGTCAGAAGATGACTGATTTCTACGTCAAGATTCAGATCGTCGGCACGCCGAACGATTGCATCGAGCAGGTCCGTGAATTGCGGACATTGACCGGAACCGATCACATTGTCTCCGATTTTTCCTATGGCGGCATGCCACATGAGGACGGCGAGTTGAACATGCGTCTTTTCGCAACGCAGGTGATGCCGACATTGCAGCGGGATTCCGCGTTCAGCGGTCCGGTCGAAGTGCCGGGAATGACCGCGAAGCCGCAAGACGACGTGTTCGCTCCCGCATAATACAACGGCGGAACGCGCGATATGGTCGACGCGGGCTTGGAGCGACTGGAACGTCAGGTCCGCCGCGATCTGAAAGCGATCGAGCATCCGAAACTTAAATGGCTCCCGGCACGCCGTCATTCGGATGGCACGCCGATTCACGATGTACTGATCGTCGGCGGCGGGCAGAGCGGTATCGCGACCGCCTATGCCTTGAAGCGTGATCAAATCGACAATGTCGTGGTTATCGATAAAGCCGCTTATGGCCGGGAAGGGCCCTGGGTTACTTTCGCGCGGATGCGGACATTGCGCTCGCCCAAGGATTATCCCGGCCCCGATCTCGGCGTCCCATCGCTCACGTATCAATCTTGGCACGAGGCGTCCTTCGGGGAGCAAGCCTGGGTGGCGCTCGATCTCATCCCAACGGGTCACTGGAACGACTACCTGCTGTGGTTGCGTAAGGTGTTGGAGATTGATGTGCGAAACGAGACCGCGCTGACGGCGATCCATCCGCTCGAAGGGTGCTTTCGAGCGGATATTGAAACAGCAGCAGGCGAGCGCTCGT
>JAPKDN010000392.1 GCA_028822575.1 Alphaproteobacteria bacterium
CTTGAAATTACCGCCGAGGATGCCTTGCACTTCCCCGCTGGGAACCCCCTGGACGAGGAGTTCGGCGGCGACCTCCCGCACCTGCGAAGGTGCCGCGCATCGCACTGCGCCGCCCGGATATTGGGCCGGCGGCCAGAAGTCCGTGTTTCCCCCCAATGTCGCGTTGAAGTCGTCGCCATCATCTTCTGCGCCAGGGTCACCGCTGGTATCGTGGAAATAATCGATGCCGATACCCACATGCTCCGCGCCGATCAGATCGATGTAGTGGAGAATATGCTTGGCCATGGTGGCGCTGCTGATGTCGTCCTCGCCGAGGAACAGCCCGATCCCATTGACCCCCACAACCCCGCCTGTCGCGGCACAGGCCAACGCCTGGTCATCGTGGATATTGCGCTCGTGGTCCCGGAGCGCTCGGGGATTGGAATGGGAGAAGATCACCGGCGCTTCGGAGACCTCCATTGCCTCCATGGTGGTTCGGTATCCCGTGTGAGAGCAGTCGACAAACATTCCAACGTCGTTCATCTCACGGATCACTGCCCGACCAAAATCCGTCAAGCCGGTATCCTCGTCATGGCAACCGCCGCCAGCCGCGTTGTTCAGATTATAGGCGAATACCATCTGACGAACGCCGAGGTCATAGTACAGACGCACCATGTCGACGGAGCCGTCAAGAGCGCACATTCCCTCGATATCGAAGGTCACGGCCATGTGTCCCGCCGCCCGCGCCCGGTCCAGCTCAGCGACTGTGCCCACGAGATCGATATCCGCTTTCGCGTCGACCCAGCGCCGCGCCAGGGCGAGATTCTTTACGGTTGCCCGCCAATCTCGGACGTCATAACCGACATTGACCGAGAGGTAATCCACCCCCGCGTCACGCCAGATCGACAAGGTTTCCAGATCCCTCTCATGGGTCAGCTCGAAACCGGCATGGGCGTCCCACACAAGGGCATCCTCGTAAACTGCATCTTCCGTCATTGACCTATTCTCCAGCGCGCCTAGCTCCAACGACCCAGCCTGGGCGCTCCAGGGCTTCCATGTAATTCGATTGTTCTAAGGTTACGACGGTCCAGACGCCACGCGCCTCCAGAGCCTTGAAATGCGAGGGATAGTCGTCTTCCTCGAAGGGGATGCCATTCATGTAAAACACCAGCGCACCGCCCGGCTCAACAGTCCGGATCATCTCCTCCAGATGCGCCGGGCCAACATGACCGTTGCCAAAGCACCCCACGCCAACAGCGGCGCCATAGCGTCTCCCGCCAAGATCCAACGGGCCGGTCATGTCACCTTCGAGAAGATCCCGGTAAACCGCTTTTTCTCGCGCCTCGCCCAGCATGTTCCGGGAGATGTCCAAACCGTCTATGTGCCGGTATCTGCGGGACGCCAATTCGACACCCACCAGACCGGTCCCACAGCCCAGATCGAGGATCGGCGTATCGCGATTGGCATACAGAGTTTCAAAGACACCCGCCGCGATCCGGGGCGCGACATAGCCATAGTCGTTCAGCATCGTGGCTTCATAACCCGACGCCCAGTCCTCATAGACGTCGATCGAACTCTCACCCACGACCATTCCGGTCAGGCGCTTGACGTAACCATCCAAGGGCTTTGACATCGTTGTCTCCCACGAACCTAAAGCCTGTTCCCACAAGCCAGGGTTCAATATTCGGCCAGCAAGCGGCCTTTTCCCTTTGTCCTCTCGGTGATCCCAGCGGCCCGGGTGGCGCTCCAAAACAAGGCTTGAACACTCGAGGTCACGGGCTTGCCGATCGCCGTCTCGATCCGTGGGATCGCGTCCAAGGTCGGCATGTCACAACAACTTAGCACCACGGCGTCGACATCATCACGGCCACCAAGCGCCGTCGCGCGCTCGATCAACAGTTCTGCCGGCACTTTGTTCATGTTCTTGAACTGCATCTGGCTTTCATGGACGATGATACTTTCATCCTCCATCACCTCGATGCCATTCTCGGCGAAGAACACGCGTTCCTTGTCGTTGAGCGACTGTGGATATGGGGTTACCAGCGCGATCCGCTTGGCCCCGAAAACCTCAAGCGCGGCGATCAAGGCGCCGGCGGCGGATACCGTCGGCTTGCCGATCTTAGTGCTGAGCGAATCCTCATAATCCTTGGGAATACCTTTGGCGGAACTGGCGGTACAGCCATAAGCCACCACATCCGGCATCGCCGAGTTTACCTCGTCGATCACCCTGGGGAGATGGCTTTCCATCTCATCGAAGGGCTTGTCGTGCCGCTCAGCGAAGAACGGCATGCGCGAGGTGTGGATGGTAACCCCCTCTGGCGCCAGTTGCCAAAACTCGGTTTCGGCGACGGTGTTGGTCGAGGGAACCATCAGTGCCATTCGGGCACGGGCGCCGTAGACGCGTGCGGGCGTTTCACTCATATTACCGCTCCTTAACCGAGTTCAAACCTGCGGAACTATCTGACACACGACCCAGAGAGGCAACCATGAAGACCAGTCAGGACAGGATACTGACGACCCATACTGGAAGCCTGCCCAGAGGCGGAGCACTGTCCGACATCCTGGTCGCCAAGGCAAATGACGAGATTTTCAATGCTGCAGAATTCGAAACCTCCCTGGAAGCGGCGCTAAACGACATCATCGCACGCCAGATCGAAGCCGGCATCGATATCGGCAATGACGGAGAGATGCCGCGCACCGACTTCATCTCGTATATCACCGAGCGGATGAGCGGTTTCGGCCGAGGCGAGGGTCCAAAACGGGGGCTACCGCTCGATGCTAAAAAGTTCCCGATCTGGTTCGAAAATATCCAGAGGAGTGGGCGCCGCCGGATCAGCGCCTATGGTCTGCCCCAAGCGATCGGCCCGCTGACTTATGACGACACCACCGG
Organism: Alphaproteobacteria bacterium; assembly: GCA_028822575.1. The sequence continues at coordinate 2,870 of JAPKDN010000392.1, forward strand.
AGTCGAGACCGAATGCAGGGATTTCAAGCGGGTTCTGGCCAATCAACCCAAGGCATTCACCGAGGGTTTCATGACGGCGGTTTCACCCGGTTTCGCAGCCACGGCGATGGTCAATCTGCACTATGACACTTTTGAGAACTACGTCTTTGCCATGGCACGCGCCCTAAAAGCAGAATACGAGTATATCGCCAGCCAGGGATTTATCCTGCAGATCGATTCCCCCGACATGGGCATCGAACGGTCAGGCTATTTTCAGGACAGCAGCCTGCCGAAATTCATCGCGGCGATGGAGGTACATGTCGCCGCCCTGAACATGGCACTGGTGAATATTCCACGGGATCAGATCCGCTTTCACGCCTGCTGGGGTAATCGAGACGGACCGCATTATCACGACGTGCCATGCCCGGACATTCTGCCGGTGATGTTCCAGGTCAAGGCAGGCGCCCTGGTCCTACCTTTCGCCAATGCCCGTCATAGCCACGAAATCGAGGCATTCCAAACCCAACCCCTGCCAGACCATATGTCCTTGGTCGTCGGTTCGGTCGAGACAACCAACAATTATGTCGAGCATCCGATGGTGGTGGCGGAACGTCTGGTCCGAGCGGCCCGCTGCGTCGGCGACAAGACCCGGATCATGGCCGGCACAGATTGCGGCTTTGGCACCTTCGCCGGAGATACCTTCACCGCCGAGGACGTAGTCTGGGCCAAGCTGGAATCCCTGGTCGAGGGATCACGCCTGGCAAGCAAGGAGCTTTGGGGCTAAGGCAGTCCACTCCCCTCAGGAATGCGCTTCAACCCGCCGCCGGGATAAAGGCGGTAACGTCAGCAGAACACCGGCGAACCTCGGTATGAGCCACCTCGGCACCAGGCTAGCCCGCGTCAATGGCACAAGTCTCAAGACGCCGCAGCACATCTGTCAATTGGGTCGCGGCGATGCTCGAAGCGACGCCAGGCATGGCGTCCCATCGCAACGCCACCTCGTCCCGCGACGCGTGCGCGACCTCCATGGCCTTGGCCAGAGGCGCGAAGAAATCAAGATAGGCCTCGTAAAGAGCCTCCGACATATCAGGATCTGGCCCGCCGATCATCTCTTCGAACAGAGTGGATTTCGATTAGCCCCGAACCTGGTGCGCGGTTGTCGGAACCAATTGCTCGCGTCCTTCCTGAACCTCCGTCGCGCCTCCACGATCCGCCGCCTCGCCAAGGTATCGCCCAGCTTTTTAAGGCGCGCCGGCTTGGCGAGGTAATCATCCATTTCAGCGTTCAGGCATCGCTCGGCCTCGTTGACCAGG
>JAPKDN010000393.1 GCA_028822575.1 Alphaproteobacteria bacterium
AGGTTTGCGGCGCTAGAGACGCACGGCCATTGGCGACCAGGGACACATCGAAACTGGTGCCGCCCATATCGCAAGTCACGAGGTTCGGAAAACCCGCCGCCTCGCCGATATAGGCAGCCGCGATCACGCCCGCTGCCGGCCCCGACAGCGCGGTGCGCACCGGACGCGCCCGCGCGGTCTCGACAGACATGACGCCACCGTTCGATTGGACGATCAAAACCTCGCCAGTAAAACCGTCATCACGAAGCGCGCCTTCCAACGCCGCCAGATAGCGGCCGACCGTCGGCTGCAGCATCGCGTTCAGGGTCGCGGTAGACGCTCGTTCGAATTCCCGAATTTCAGGTAAGATATCGCTGGATACCGTTATATGTTCGTTGGGCCAAACCTCCAGGACTGCCCGCTTGGCCGCCTGTTCGTTCTCGGCATTGGCGTAGGAATTAATGAAAACGATCGACAGAGCCTCGCAGCCCATTTCTAACAGAGCCTTAGCCTGGGCTCTCACCGCCTTCGGATCGACGGCCTCGCGCACCGTCCCATCAGCCAGCACGCGCTCCGCGACCTCAAGACGCCTGTCACGCGGCACGATCGGCTCAAACGTCCCCCAAAGCCCCCAGGTACGCGGGCGATCGCGCCTGCGCATTTCCAGCACGTCGCGGAATCCCGTTGTTGTGATCACCCCGGTTCGCGCACCCTTGCGCTCCAGCAACGCGTTGGTGGCAACGGTGGTGCCATGGACGACGGTCATCACGTCGCCAAGGCCCGAGACCCGGGCCCGAATTCCTTCGAGAAAACCTTGGGACTGATCAGCAGCCGTCGTCGGCACCTTGGCGATCTCCGCCTTGCCTGCGACCTCATCCAGAACAAAGACATCGGTAAAGGTGCCACCGACATCTACGCCAATGACATAATGCTGGGGGGTATCGCCGCTCATTGCCCGGCTCTCCGCGAAGCGTCAGTGGCGGTGATATCGACCGCGCCAGCGGCATCGAGAACGACACCATAGTCACGTCGAGCCGCTTCGGCGGTCACGTAACCAAGCCGAACATCCTCGGCAACCCTGTCCGGTTCGCGGTCCAGGGCAAGGCCGTAACCACCACCGCCGGGGCTTTCCAGTCGCACCGCTTGACCGCGCGCCAGATCAATGCCGACCATCTTGGAAACAAAGGGCGCGGCATGCTCTCCATCATCCTGCTCATAACGGAATCGATTCAGCGCACCTTCGCCGCCGCCCAACACGCCGGGAGGCGCGAAACGCCCACGCTCGCCAAACAAGAATACGTTGGCCTGTTTCTCTAGCAATTCGATCTCGTAAACCGCGCCAAGCCCACCGCGATTCCACCCGGCCCCGCCGCTATCAGCGCGCAAGGCCCATTGCCGAAACATGATGGGATAAGCCGCCTCGAGGATTTCCAGCGGTGGAATGGTCGCCGTCGAGATCGGCGCGTTGCCATGATTGAGGCCGTCGCCTTCCGGATGACCGCCATGACCACCGCCAAAGAACGAGAACATCACCCAACGTCGGCCATCCTCGCGAAACCCGGCCAACGACAAAGCGTTGATGGTGCCATAGGCTGCAGCATTGGTGCGCTCCGGCGTTGCCTGCGCTAGCGCTATGAACACCAGGTCGATCAGACGCAGGATCGTCTCGGTATAACCACCGACCGGCTTAGGCGCCTTCGCCGCCAGCATCGATGACTCGGGAATAACGAACTCAATTGGGTCCAGCACACCAGAATTGGCCGGTACATCGACAAACATGTGCTTCATGGCCACATAGCAGGCTGCCACCGTGGTTGAGCGCGAGATGTTGACCGGACCGAGGCATGACGGCGCTGAGCCGGAAAAATCCAGCGTCATGGTATCGCCCAAGATACGGATTGCCAGCGCAATCTTCAGTGGCTCATCGACGATACCATCATTGTCTAACCAATCCTCGGCGGCGTAGACCCCGTCAGGCAGCGCGGCGATATTCGCTCGCATCAGTGTCGCGGCCCGCGACTTCAGCTCGGCCATCGCGCCACGCACGGTTTCGTGACCGTACTCATCCAGCAATTCCGTCAGCCGGCCAACACCAAGATCGAGCGCGTTGATTTGGGCGTTTAAATCCCCGTAAAGGCTAACGGGTAAACGTGAATTGGCCTGCATGATATCGACGATATCCTGGCGCATTCGACCGCGCTCGAACAACTTGACCGGTGGCATCAGGAAACCTTCCTGGAAGCTTTCGGTGGCGACGGGATTGTAATTGCCCGGAACGTTGCCGCCCACATCATGGTAGTGGCCGACCGATGCCAGATAACAAAACACCGCGCCATCGCGGTATATCGGCCGCACCAGCCGAAAATCTGAAAGATGCGTGCCGCCATCGTAAGGATCATTGAAAATATAGACGTCGCCGTCGGCCATGTCGCCGTCTCGGACCGCCTTGGCGATCACCATTTTCACGGCGAAGGACATCGCGCCGACAAAAATCGGCAGGCCCGACTTACCTTGGACCATCGTGTCACCGGTCAGTGGGTCGTAGATCCCGTGACTGGCGTCATGAGCCTCGGCGATGATAGGGTTGAAGGCACTGCGAAACAGAGTTGCGTCCATTTCGTCCGCGATCTGCTCGAGGCGGCCATTTAGCACCGCTAGCGTGACGGGATCGATCATCCATCGGTCTTACTGGCATTTTCTTTAGCCATGTGAGCAGCATCATAGGTCTCACCCTTGGCCAACATTTCCGGCGTACCAATCAAGGCATTGAAGCCGTTGAAATCAAACATCCGATTGCGCCACAGATCGGTGGAGCCGGTTTCTCGGAGATGCGCCATATATTCCTGCATCACGAATGAAACCGCGCGAACGGTGCCGCCGGGGAAGATCACGATCGAATAACCAAGGGATTGCAGATCGTCGGCGCCGCTCACCGGTGTCTTGCCTCCCTCGACCATATTGGCAAGCAAGGGCGCACGTCCGGCGAACCGCTTGTTCATATCAATCATCTGGTCCCGGTTCTCGGGCGCCTCGATAAACAAGACATCGGCCCCGGCCTCGTGATACCGCTCGGCCCTATCCACGGCCGCTTCATAGCCTTCCACCGCAATAGCGTCAGTCCGGGCGACGATCACGGTATTGCCATCTCGACGTGTATCGACGGCCGCCTTGAGCTTGCCGACCATTTCATCGGCACTGACTAGGGATTTACCGGCGAGATGACCGCATCGCTTGGGGAGGTCCTGATCCTCGAGCTGAATGGCCGTGGCGCCCGCCCGCTCAAACTCCCGCACCGTGCGGATGACGTTCAGCGCATTGCCATAGCCGGTATCACCATCAACTACGAGATCGATATCGATCCGCTCCCGGATCGTGGTCACCGCGTCCGCGACCTCTCGCATCCCGATCAGCCCAATATCTGGGCGCCCAAAACGGGTATAGGCTAGCGAGGCACCAGAAAGATACGCGGTCTCGAACCCCGCCTGCTGTACCAATAACGCCGACAATGCATCATAAACGCCGGGCGCAACGACGATTTTCTGGGCCTTTAGACGGGTTCCAAGTGTATCCGGTAATAGTTTGTTTGTGGCCATGAGTTCCCTCGTTAAATCCTGGGTGGCGTATCAGACCTGATTGTCGTTTCCTTGTGCCGATTTAGCAACCATCGCACCTGGTACAATTACCTCGTTACCTTGGCGGCCATGAAAGCCGTTACCCCAAAAATCGACTGGCAAGTTACGATGTTGGCCGACAAGGTCCTGAAGCGTGCCATGACCCTAAAGGCGGCATCCATGGAACTGGATGACTGGCCGCGCGACGCCAAGGTAAATAAGAAATATCAACAGGTCCACTCAAAGGCGCTCATCGTGTCACACGCACTGAACAACTTATTGAAGCGCGTATACTAGCCTAGCGTTTTGGTTCTTAGGCTCTATCGAAGACCCTTTCGACAGGGCGTTGACACACCCATCGCCCGCGCCTAAAAACGCTCCAGATAAGCCATGTAGCATAAGAAATGTCATTTGCTACATGATGCTCCGGCGGAGGGGTGGCCGAGAGGCTGAAGGCGGCGGTTTGCTAAACCGTTATACTGGGAAACCGGTATCGAGGGTTCGAATCCCTTCCCCTCCGCCAATGCATTTTTCCACTACCATCCACCACCATCCAAACAAACCCTATAAA
>JAPKDN010000394.1 GCA_028822575.1 Alphaproteobacteria bacterium
TAATTACGAGAGCGATTCACCGGGAACCAAGGCGAACCTGGCGCGCATTCTGATGCAGGGCCGGCTTGGCGGTACTGGCAAGCTGGTCATCCTGCCGGTCGATCAGGGTTTCGAGCATGGGCCGGCCCGCAGCTTCGCGCCGAACCCGGATGCTTATGACCCGCATTATCACTTCCAGCTGGCGTTGGATGCCGGATTGTCGGCCTATGCCGCGCCACTGGGGATGATCGAGGCAGGAGCCGACACCTTCGCCGGACAGATCCCGACGATCCTGAAAACCAATAGCGCCAATAGTCTTGCCCGTGACGCCGAGGGGCCAAGCCAGGCGATCACCGGTTCAGTTCAGGAAGCGCTAAGACTCGGCTCTTCGGCGATCGGCTACACGATCTATCCGGGCTCCGATTCCGCCTTTGACATGATGAACGATTTCAGGGAACTGGCCGAGGAAGCCAAGGCTTATGGCTTGGCGGTCGTGTTGTGGTCCTATCCGCGCGGCGGCAATCTCTCCAAGCAGGGCGAGACCGCGATCGACATCTGTGCCTACGCGGCGCATATGGCGGCGCTGGCCGGCGCGCATATCATCAAGGTGAAGCCGCCGACCGCGCATCTCGAACTCGAAGCCGCCAAGAAGGCCTATGAGGCCAACGGCATCGTGATCGCCACGCTAACCGACCGGATCCGGCACGTGGTGCAGTCTTGCTTCAACGGTCGGCGGATCGTGGTATTCTCGGGCGGCGAAGCCAAGGATCTCGACGGCCTGTTCGCCGAGATCTCCCAGCTGCGCGATGGCGGTGCCTCCGGCTCGATAATCGGTCGCAACACCTTCCAGCGGGCCAAGCCCGACGCGATGGCGATGCTCGACCGGATCATCGGCATCTACAAGGGTAAAAGCTAGGAAGCAGATAAGGGCGGGCCGCTTAATACCGTCAATTGATCTCGAAACCGTCGCCCTGTATTTGATTCAGGGCGACGGTGCGTTTTGCTTCCAACTGATTTGAGGCTCCAATTCATGGCCGACGTTGACGAAGGCTGCCAGCTTTACCTGATTACCCCTCCCGCCTTCGAGCCATCGGCGCTGGCGGAGCGGTTGAAAGCAGCGCTCAGCGGTGGGCCAGTGGCATGCCTGCAGATCCGCCTTAAGGATGTCGACGACGACACGGTCAAACGGGCGACGGAAGTGCTGCTACCGGTGTGCCACGAGCACGGCGTTCCGGTGCTGATGAATGATCGCCCGGACCTTGCATTGCTTACCGGGTGCGACGGAGTGCATGTCGGGCAGGATGATACCCCCTTCGAGGACGCGCGTCGGATTCTGGGCCCGGACGCGATGATCGGTGTGACATGCAAGGCGTCGCCGCATCTCGCCATCGAGGCGGCCGAGGCTGGTACCGACTATGTCGCCTTCGGAGCGTTTTTCGACACGGGCACCAAGCAAGCAACCGCCAGCGCCACCACGGAGATCCTGGAATGGTGGAGCCAACTCTCACCCATCCCGTCAGTGGCGATCGGCGGCATTACTGCGGATAACTGCGGTCCCTTGGTCGAAGCCGGCGTTGATTTCCTCGCCGTGGTCGGCAGCGTCTGGAACCATTCCGACGGCGAGGCGGCCGCAGTCAAGGCGTTCGAAAAGGCGATGTTGCGCGAATAACCCCCATCCCAAGCCCTCGCCCACCGCCAGACCATGGACAGCTTCGCCCCACCCTGCTAAAAGCCCGCGCAAAACATCAGAACATTTGAATTCTGACGGAGTCGCGGGATGAAGATCAACGGCAACGCTGTCCGCGTGGGCAATATCATCGAACACAACGACCGCCTTTGGGTGGCCGTGAAAACCCAGGCCGTGAAACCAGGCAAGGGTGGCGCCTTCAACCAGGTCGAATTGAAGGACATCCGTAACGGCTCCAAGCTGAACGAACGGTTTCGCGCCGATCAACAGGTTGAGCGAGTTCGCCTGGAGCAGCGAAAGGCGCAGTTCCTATTTCGCCAAGATGACATGCTCACCTTCATGGACGCGGAGACTTACGAGCAGACCATGATTAGCGTGGGTTTGTTGGGTGATCTGTCGATCTACTTGCAGGATGGCATGGAAGTGACCGTCGAAACCCATGAGGGAGAGGCCCTGTCCGTGGTGTTACCCGATACGGTGGTCATGGCAGTCGTCGAGGCGGACGGCGTGGTCAAGGGCCAGACCGCGTCTTCTTCCTATAAGCCAGGCGTGCTCGAGAATGGCGCCCGGATCATGGTGCCTCCGCATATCGAGGCCGGAACCCGGGTCGTGGTGAAGCCGGCCGATGGCACTTATGTGGAACGGGCCAAGGATTAGATATTTCGTCTCGATCCGCTCCGATCAAGACACCTCAAAGCCACCCTGGGAGACGTCATGGCGACGCGCAGTGCTATTATCAACGTCATGGCCAAGGCCTGTTACAAAGTCTCGCGAACCTTGCTACGAGACTTTGGCGAGGTTGAGCAATTGCAGGTTTCTCGCAAGGGTCCGGCGGATTTTGTCTCCACGGCCGATATCGGCGCCGAGAAAAAGCTCGTGGAGGAACTGAGCCAAGCCCGTCCCACTTTCGGCTTTCTACTTGAAGAAGGGAAACCCGTTGAAAGCAAGGACCCCAAGGGTCGACGGTGGATCATCGACCCGCTGGACGGCACGACGAATTTTCTGCACGGCATTCCACATTGGTCGCTTTCTCTTGGTTTGGAGGAAGAAGGCGAGATTGTTGCCGGCGCAATTTATGACCCGACCCGCGACGAACTTTTCTGGGCGGAAAAAGGAATCGGTGCATTTTTGAATGATCGGCGGATCCGAGCGTCCGAACGCCGCAACTTGGCGGACTGCGTATTCGCCACCGGTATACCTTTCCTTGGGAACAAAGACCATGATCGCTTTACCGATCAATTGCGCGCGGTGATGGCGGCGACCGCCGGCGTCCGGCGCCAGGGCGCGGCGTCGCTTGACCTCGCCTATGTGGCCGCCGGCCGCTATGATGGCTTTTGGGAAAACGGCCTCAAACCTTGGGAAATCGCGGCTGGAATTATCCTGTTGAAAGAAGCCGGCGGCTATATCACGGACATGACCGGCGGCTCACGGATGATTAGCAACGGCGATGTCGTCGCTGGCAACGCGAGAACACACCATCGCTTATTGCAACTGGTTCGCGCGCCGCGGGCTGCTAAACCTGTTTAGATCGACGAGACCAGTGCCATCTCCGTTCGCAAGCGGTTGTGGGGGGTCCTGGCTTGAGATACTTTCCTATGATTCGGTCTCACGTCCCCGAGGCATAGAGAAATGAATGACAAGGCCCAATCAGTGAAGATGATAGGCATCGCACTCACGGCGGTTCTCGTGATGATCTCTGTGGGTCTCACTTCCTTGACGTTATCTGCTCAGGAACCTCGGGTGATAGGCGGCCATGGCGGCCCCAGCGTGGAGGTTGATCTCAGCGTGCTGGACGATCTACCCCGACTATCCACCCTCCCGGAGTTGTTACGGCCTGGATTGCTTCCCCAAACAACCCGTGTACCGGGGCGGCTACCCTTTCGCCGTGAAGGGCGCCAAACCAATGGACTTTCCGCGAGGACTTTGGGGCCGGCGCCGCGCCCGGTCATAAAACCAACACGGGCCCCCAAGAGGCATGCTGCGTTGCCTAAGACAACGCTAGTGGTTCCGGTGAAACCCAAGATACAACGCATCACGTCAGCGTTGCGGACTCAAAGGAACCCTGAGAAAATAGAACGGTCCGCCGGCCCTGCGACCACGAAGGTGCAACGGCCACCGAAGGCCCCAGTGATCGCGGTGGCGGCGACAACCCTGCCAGCGCTCAAACCTGTAAGCGTCGTCACCAGAACATCGGCGCCCGCGACAACATCCAGTTCACCGCCCATATCACCGATTACCTCTGCCGCACGGGCGAACCGCCGTGCTTTTTCGAGATGAAGCGCCCGACCAACCCGAACGCTCACCGCCGCCGCCAGAGCTATCTCGACGCGATGCAGGCATTCGGCCTTGAGCCACACGTCATCTCTGTCGAAGGCGATGGCTGGGATTTCGAGGAAATCGGACGTCTGGGGGGGCATACCGCCTTTTCCGATGGGCTTTTTCCGACCAATACGATCCTGTGCAGCAATGACCGGCTGGCCATTGGGCTG
>JAPKDN010000395.1 GCA_028822575.1 Alphaproteobacteria bacterium
CATCTTTCTGGTTTATACCGGTGCGAGTATTACGCGGGTGTTCTTTATTACCGCCGGGATGTTCGCGGGGATGAGCCTTTTCGGCTATACGACCAAGAAGGATCTGACGGGTATGGCCTCGTTCCTTTATATGGGTGTGATCGGGATCTTGATCGCGTCGGTCGTGAACATTTTCCTCGCATCGACGATGCTGCACTTCATCATTTCGGTGGTCGGGGTTTTGGTTTTCGCGGGCCTCACTGCCTATGACACCCAGTCAATCAAGAACAGCTACTGGGAAGGCGACGACAGCGAGACAAAGTCCAAGAAGTCCATCCATGGCGCCCTCAAGCTCTATCTGGACTTCATTAACATGTTCATCATGATGTTGAGCCTTTTCGGTAATCGCGAATAGGCGGTGGTTTTCGGATTTTCCAACGCCCGGGCGTAGTCCGGGAGTATTGCTATTGACTTGTTGGCTTAGGGCGAGCGAAGGCGTGCTAACAATGCAAGCCACATGAACTACAATGGAACTTGAATTAGGCGTCATGTTCCATCGCCGGGGTGTTTGGGGAAAGATAGCTTCATGTCCACACATACCCTTTTTGAGGTTCTTACACTTAAAGGTTCGCAGTGGCAGGTGGACTCCACCTACCAGCAGCGCGAGGAAGCCATCGAGATGGCTCGCGGCCTGTTTGGCGAAAAGATCTATCAGGGCGTCAAGGTTATCCAGGATAAATATGACCCGGCTACCGGCAACACTCGGGAAGCCGTCATCTATGACAGCAACAAACAGGTAAAATCACGCGCGGCCCCCACTACCGAACGCGATGCGCCCAAGGCCGCTTCACCTAGACCGGCGACGGCGCAAAAACCGGGTAAATCGACCAAGAACAAGGATGTGGCGGTGGCGGTCAAGGCGTCGCTGCTACTCTTGGTGATTCTCGTGGGTGGGCTTGGGGCCTTGTATGGACTGGACTATATCAGCGCTTGGTTCAGTTCGATTTTTTAAGCCTGCCAGACGTTGTTACGACATAACTGTCAATCGGGACTGACTTTGGCCATCCTTCGATCCGTCACCCACGTTTGGATCACGCCATTGAAATCCTTGAATTCATCGCCACAATCGTTGAGTATGGCGATGAATTAGGCGTTCGGAGCAAGACATGCGCGGCTCGCGTTTTATAGGCTTGATTACCCTGACCGGGCTGTTGTCGGGCTGTGGATACACTGATTGGCTCGCCGCGGATCCTGATGATCTGAAGATTGGTGCCTTGGTTCGCGAGGAAGTGGAGCGGACTGAAGTAGAGCGTGGCAAGATCCGCCGCGACTATATCGATCGAAGGATCGATAAAAAAATGGGCACCCCTGGCCAGAGTGACGAGCATTTTTCAAAACTTGAGCAGAAGATCGCGGCGCTAGGCACCCGCCTTGACGTGGTCTCGCGCCGAGCGGGAACGCCAGAACTTGGGCTTTCGATCGACATACCCGAGGGTCCGTCCCAAGAGGATTTCGAGAAATTGCGCGGTGAGGCACGATCGGCGATCCGCGCGGTAGCGGACCTGATCGAAGATGCGGATCAGCGCGATGCAACAGCCAACGCCCGGTTCGAACGGTTGGAATACCGCACCAAGACCGTGGATTGGCCCATGCAGGCACCCGGAACCGGGCCAGGGCTGCATCTTGCGTCCTACAAAACCCATGAGTCGGCGTTGCGGGGCTGGGAAGTCCTGTTAAGGAAATACCCAGCCGTTCTTGCGGGACGGGAACCGTCGCTTACCGAGCTCGAAACCGTGGCTGGGCGTTTCGTGCGTCTGGTAATCGGTGGAGGTTTGCCGGAATCTTCTCTGATCCGTATGCGTAATGAGGTTAGAGCAGGTGGCGATTATGCGATGATTGTGCCCATCCCATTGCGCGACGGAAGTCCGGTTCGCTCGACCGGTAAGAAACCCGAGCCTGGTTCGTAAACGGGAATAAGTTCCGCCAAGATACCAAGAAACGAGAAATTGCCGATATAATTGTTGCCTAGGCTGCATCGCTTGTATCGATCACCGATATCTCTCGGGTTATCTCCACAGCCTTGCCCAACATCACCGAGGCAGAGCAGTATTTGTCAGCTGACAGTCGGACCGCCTCGATGACCCGTTCTTGCGCAAGCCCGGACCCAATAACGGTATAACGGGCAAGAATGCTTTTGAACACGCGGGGCGGCATGAGTGCTCGTTCCGCCGACAACTCAACTTGGCAATCCTCAACCGGCTGGCGCATGCGTTTGAGAATGTGAACCACGTCGATCGCCGAACAACCGCCAAGCCCCAGCAACAACATTTCCATCGGGCTTGGGCCGAGGCTCCCGTCCAGGTCACCCGATTGCGAGCCATCCATGATCACGCCATGGCCGCTTCCGGAAGCGCCGATGAAGCGGAGTCTAGAAACCCATTTGACCTTGGATGCTGTGCTGGGCATCACGACGGTTTCCCCTGGTGTTTCAAGAGACGTGTTAAACCATCACTCCCGCCACGTCGATTGGAACATAGTCCACAAATCGACACGGGAACGCCTGAGCCCGAGCAAAACCGACACCGAGGACCGGGTCCACGCCGCGTTGAGCCATGCGATGGATCGCCCATTCGCGCTGAGTCGCGTTGGTCACCTCAAACTTGCGATACTTGGTGCCACTTTCCTTGGCGAATTTCTCAACGCCATTATAAACGCTTTGATTAAAACTCTTATCGCGCTTGCCAACCATGTCAAAAAACGATGGCGGGTTTAAAATCGGCCCCCCGGGCTATGCCCGCCGCGAGCATGGCGGCTGCAGCGATGAGCCAACACTTCAAGGTTACTTCCTCCTGTTTAGTTTCCTGCTCTGAGCCAGCGGGATGACCGAAGCTGAAAACAATTATCAGCCCCAGCTGCGCCGTCCAATTAAAGCGGGGCTCCGATCGAGATTTCTAAAGAGATAAGGAATAATAAGGGATACGGAGTCGACTCCTTCTCAACAAGGTCATATATTTGGTTAACTAAAATGTCACTGCCACAATATGTAGTTGATTTATGGCCCTTGAACGTGAATGGTCCGAAAACTCTGGGGCGCCCAAGTTGAGGTGTCTTCCCAAGGGTTTGGTCAATCGTATCGCTGCCGGCGAGGTGATTGAACGCCCGGCGAGCGCGGTGAAGGAACTGGTCGAGAACGCCATTGATGCTGGCGCCACCCGGATCGATATTCTGATGCGCGAGGGTGGACGTGTCTTGATTTCCGTCACCGATAACGGTCACGGGATGACTGCGGACGATCTGGTCCTGGCGGTGGAACGACACGCTACCTCGAAACTCCCCGACGACGATCTCTGGCACATTCGCACGCTGGGCTTTCGCGGCGAGGCCTTGCCATCGATTGGCTCCGTCAGCCGGATGACCATCACCTCGCGACAAACCAATGGTGACGGCGTCATCGCTGATGACGCCTGGGCAATCGACGTTGAGGGTGGAATTATAAGCGGGCCGGCCCCGGCGGCGTTAAACCACGGCACTCGAGCCGAGATCCGCGATCTGTTTTTCGCCACGCCCGCGCGGCTCAAATTTCTGAAGACACCGCGCACCGAGTTCAATCACGCGGTCGAGGTGGTCGAGCGTCTGGCCATGGCACATCCTGACATCGGCTTCACATTAGGAGACGGTAGTCGCACGCCGGTGCGGCTCGGCGCGGCTCAGGGCGATCTGTTGGACGCTCGGCTCTCCCGGCTGGGCGCGGTAATGGGCCGGGAGTTCGAGGACAACGCACTCCCGATCAAAGCGGAGCGCGAGGGGTTCGGGCTAACCGGCTATATCGGATTGCCGACCATGAACCGCCGCACCTCCAGCCACCAGTTCCTATTCGTCAACGGTCGACCGGTTCGTGACAAACTTCTTTACGGAGCAGTGCGCGGGGCCTATTCAGATTTCGTCGCTCATGACCGCCATCCGATGGTCGCGCTTTTCCTCGAAGCTCCCGCGGAAGCGGTCGATGTTAATGTCCACCCCGCAAAAACCGAGGTGCGGTTTCGCGAGCCCGGTCTGGTGCGGGGCCTGATCGTCGGCGCACTGAAACGCGCTCTCGCCGAAGCCGGACACCGGGCTTCGAGCACGGTGTCAGACGCGACCTTCGGCGCGCTAGGAAGATCCG
>JAPKDN010000396.1 GCA_028822575.1 Alphaproteobacteria bacterium
CGACCCGGCGTGCCAGCTCGACACCATTGACGATGTTGCCCCACTGATCCGAACCGCCCATCTGCAGCGCACAGCCGTAGCGCCGCCTGAGCTCCAGAAAGTCGTAAGCCTGCAAAATCATGTAGTTGAATTCGAGGAACGACAGGTTCTGCTCGCGATCAAGCCGCATCTTCACGCTGTCGAAGGACAACATGCGGTTCACCGAAAAATGTTTGCCGTACTTGCGCAGGAAAGGAATGTACTGAATGCCCGATAGCCACTCGTCATTGTCACACATCACCGCGTCCGAGGGACCATCACCGAAGGTTAGGTATTTCTCGAAAATCTGACGGATACCATTTTTGTTATGCTCGATATCCTCGTCGCTTAGCAGTTGGCGCATATCGTCCTTACCCGACGGGTCGCCAACCTTGGTCGTACCCCCGCCCATCAGCACGATGGGCTTGTGGCCGGATTTCTGCAGGTGCCGCAGCATCATGATCTGGACGAGGCTCCCGACATGCAGGCTATCAGCCGTGCAGTCGAAACCGATATACGCGGTCACGGCCTTGTTGCTCATGATCGAATCAAGCTCGGCGGCATCAGTGACCTGGTGGATGAAGCCGCGGTCGTTCATGATGTTCATGAACGACGAGGAGAAGCTGGACATGGCTTGGTGCCTCGCGTTTAACCGGGAATTCGGGGAGCCGGATGTAGCACAGCGCTCCGCCGGCCTCAACAACTCGCCGTTACGATCCGACAAACAGCGACGGTGTTGGTTGACCTCGGGAATCCCGCTCTCTAATCACAAGGGATGGCGAACAAGCCCTGGACAGCGATCGGATTGATGAGCGGTACCTCGATGGACGGGGTCGACGCCGCCGTCATCACCACCGATGGCGAGATGTTGCTGGAGCCCGGCGCCCATCTAACGATGCCCTATGATCGCGATTTCCGGGAGCGACTGCGCGATCTGGTATCGGGCAAGGGTGACCTCGAATCCGTCGAAGACGAGCTCACCACCTATCACGCGCGGGCGGTGATGGTCCTGTTGCGGTCGGCCGGCATGAACGCCAAGGAAATCGACGTTATCGGGTTTCATGGCCACACGATACTGCATAACCCGGAGGATGGACGCACCTGGCAGATCGGCGATGGCGCGAAGCTCGCGACGAATACCTGCATCGGCGTGGTCTACGATCTGCGCGCCGCCGACGTGGCCGCGGGGGGTCAAGGCGCGCCGCTCGCGCCGGTTTTCCACCGTGCCCTGTCGAGCTGGATGCCCCGGCCACTGGCGGTCTTGAACATCGGTGGAGTCGCTAACTTAACCTGGATCGGTGGCGGTGACGACGATTTGATGGGGTTTGACACCGGTCCCGGCAACGCCCTGCTCGATGATTGGGTCACACGCCATACCGGCGCGCCCTTCGACCGGGACGGCATGCTGGCCGCCGCCGGACAGGCCTCTCCGGTCAAGCTCGCCAAGCTGATGACCCATCCTTATTTCAAGCAGCAACCGCCCAAATCCCTCGACCGCGACGACTTCGTCGGCTTCGCGGCGGAGGTGCTTCAAGGTCAATCCCTGCAAGACGGTGCCGCGCTGTTGACCGCCTTCACAGTTGAATCAATCGCGGAAGCCGTCAACCATCTACCCCTTCCCCCTTCTCAATGGGTCATTGTCGGCGGCGGCCGGCACAATCAAGCGCTCATGACACGCCTGCGGACACGGATGGATGCGGAAATCCTTTCCGCCGACCATATCGGTTGGTCCGGCGATGCGGTGGAGGCCCAGGCCTTCGGATACATGGCGGTACGTTCCCGCCTTGGTCTACCGATCAGCTATCCTGGCACCACGGGAGTACCCCATGCGATGAGCGGTGGTGTGTTCACGCCGAAACCCTGACGAAATCGGACCACACCGCATTGCGTGCCGCCCGTCTCCCCGGTAATTTTCACCCGTCGGGGATAAACAAAGGCCCCGGACACGCACGGAAGGAACAATGATGAGCGGCCACCCCTTCGAGACCGACCTCGACAAAAACCCGGCGAATTACGTGCCGCTCACGCCGCTGTCTTTTCTGGCCCGCGCGGCGGCGGTGTTTCCAAGCCGAACCTCGGTCATCCATGGCGACCAGCGTTTCACCTGGGCAGAGACCCGGGACCGGTGCCACCGACTCGCCTCGGCCTTGAGCAAACATGGGATCACCAAGGGCGACACGGTCACGGTGATGGCGCCGAACGTGCCGCCCTCGTTCGAAGCGACCTTCGGCGTGCCGATGACCGGCGCAGTGCTTAACGCGCTGAACATCCGACTAGACGCGTCGACCATCGCGTTCATCTTGAACCATGGAGAGGCCAAGGCGCTGATCACCGACACGGAATTCGCGCCCGTGATCAAACAGGCCTTGGCGGAGATCGGTCGCGAGATTCTGGTGATCGACTATGCCGACCCAACCATCAAAGGGGGTGAGCGGCTAGGTTCGATCGAATACGAGGATTTTCTGGCCGGCGGCGACCCGGAGTTCCAAGCGATCATGCCGAACTCCGAATGGGATGCGCTGTCGCTCAACTACACGTCCGGTACCACCGGCAACCCCAAGGGCGTGGTCTATCACCATCGCGGCGCCTATCTGAACGCCATCGGCAACAGCACCGTCTGGGGCATGAAGAAGCACCCGATCTATCTGTGGACTCTGCCGATGTTCCATTGCAACGGCTGGTGCTTCCCCTGGACCGTCACCATGCTCGGCGGCACCCATGTGTGCCTGCGCCGGGTCGAGGCCAAGCCAATCAACGATGCCATCGCCGACCACAAGATCAGCCACATGTGCGGCGCGCCGGTGATCATGAATATGTTGCTGAATGCTACCGACGACGCCCAACGCGAATGGGACCACCCATTGGCGATGATGACCGCCGGCGCTGCTCCGCCCGCCTCCGTCATCGAAGGGATGGAGGCCAAGGGTGTCGCGATCACCCATGTCTACGGCCTAACCGAGGTCTATGGCCCGGTCACGGTCTGCGAATGGCATGACGAATGGAATGAACTCTCGGTAGCGGAGCAAGCCAACCTCAAATCCCGCCAGGGCGTGCGCTACCCCGTTTTGGAAGGCCTGGTGGTCGCCAACCCAGAAACCCTGGAGCCGGTGCCGAATGACGGCGAGACCATGGGCGAAGTGATGATGCGCGGCAACGTGGTCATGAAGGGTTACCTGAAGAACGAGACCGCCACCGAAGAGGCCTTCAAGGGCGGCTGGTTCCATACCGGCGATCTCGGGGTCATGCATCCGTCCGGCTATATCGAGCTTAAGGACCGCTCCAAGGACATCATCATCTCCGGCGGTGAAAATATTAGCACCATCGAGGTGGAAAGCGTGCTGTTCCGGCACTCGGCTGTGTTGGAGGCCGCCGTGGTCGCGCGTCCGGACGACCAATGGGGCGAGACCCCCTGCGCGTTCGTCACTCTCAAGCCGGGCGCCTCGGCCGACGGCGCCGAACTGATCGCCTTTTGCCGGGACAACATGGCGCATTTCAAGGCGCCAAAGACCGTGGTGTTCGGGGATCTACCGAAGACCTCCACCGGCAAGGTTCAGAAGTTCACGCTGCGGGACAAGGCGCGCGCGCTTTAGCGCCTTGGAAATTATAGTGATCAGAGCCCCTGGAGCATTCGGTCTAGGCCAATGGCGGTCGGTGAGGTTTTCCTCGTTCTTGATAACATCGTAATTTTCATGACGTTGCTCCAGTTTCTCGCGTCCGAGACACAAGGGCCTCGCCCCCAAAACATACCGCATCCCCGTCGAAAGACGGGGTCCACGCCTGATAGAATGGCGGGTGACGGGTAGTGGAGCACTTTCAATAGCCTATCGTCTTGATCCGCTAGCCATCGCGGCAAACCTCCGGTGCCCACGCCAGCGAAGGTTGGCATGGACTCCGTTATTTATCGGGGATCCGGCGTTTCGCCCTAAGCTTTCAAGGCCTCGATAAACCGGCGCGCGTTCTCGCCAACCTCACCCGCCGACAACCCCGGCTTATACAGGGCGGAGCCCAGGCCGAACCCGTTCGCGCCGGCCACGAAATAACCCGCCATCTTCTCAGGCGAGATGCCGCCAACCGGGAGCACCGGGACGTCCTTCGGCAAAACCGCGCGCATCGCCTTCA
>JAPKDN010000397.1 GCA_028822575.1 Alphaproteobacteria bacterium
CCAAGTGATGGCCGCCGAAAAACTAACGTCTCTTTTTACTTTCCAGAACTGATACGGCGATGCGCCCGGAAATCCTCTTCCCACTCTTCGCCGAAACCACCGGCCTTAAAGGTGTTGGCCCTCGGTTGGGGAAACTGCTGAATAATCTCGCCGGCCCCCATGTGGTCGATTTGCTTTGGCTGTTGCCAACGGGGGTGATCGATCGGCGCTTCTCGCCACGCATCGCCGATGCGCCGCACGGTTCGGTCTGCACCGTCACCGTTACCGTGATCGAGCATCGGGTGCCGCCCAATCGGCGACGGCCCTATGTGGTATCCTGCAGCGATCAAAGCGGTGTTCTGGATCTGATATTCTTCAACGCTAAGGGTGATTACCTCTCCCAAATGCTGCCGATCGGCGCCGAACGGGTCGTGAGCGGCAAGGTCGAGCATTACAACAACGCCTATCAGATGCCCCATCCCGACCATATGGTGGCGCCGGAGGACATTGAGAGCATTCTTGGCCTCGAACCGGTGTTCCCACTAACCCAAGGCCTGACTCTGAAAGTGCTGCGCAAGGCTCTCGACGGAGCGATGGCGCGACTGCCTTTGATGCCGGAATGGGCTGACAAGCCGTTATTGGCGCGAGAGCGTTGGGCGCCGTGGAATGAAAGCCTGCGCGAGGCACACGCGCCGGCAACCCATGAGGCCCTATCACCGCTCTCACCGGCCCGCCGGCGATTGGCTTATGACGAACTATTGGCGAACCAGCTTGCGCTGGCGTTGGTCCGGCAACACCAGAAACGCCGCAAGGGTCGCTCGATCCAAGGCGATGGTCGTCTCGCCAGGAAAGCCGAACAAGCGCTTCCTTATCAGCTTACCAACGCGCAACGCATGGCGATCGCGGAAATCACGGCGGACATGGCCGAGGACGCCCGCATGCTGCGGCTTTTGCAAGGCGATGTTGGCAGTGGTAAGACCATCGTCGCCTTCTTGGCCATGCTCGGCGCCCTAGAGGTTGGCTGCCAGGCGGCGCTGATGGCTCCAACCGAGATCCTGGCCCGCCAACACTTCCAAACCATTGAACCACTGGCTCAGGCATTGGGTCTGCGAACCGCCGTGCTTACAGGCCGCGACAAGGGCAAGGCCCGGGAGGCGCTACTCGCCGACCTCGCCACCGGCGATATTGATGTTCAGGTCGGGACCCATGCCTTGTTTCAGGAAGACGTGGTCTTCCACGATCTCGCCTTTGCGGTGGTCGATGAGCAACATCGCTTTGGCGTGCACCAACGCATGGCATTCGCCGAAAAGGGCGCCGGCGTAAATATGCTGGTGATGACCGCCACGCCGATCCCCCGCAGCCTGGCGATGACGGCCTATGGAGACCTCGACGTCTCGCGTCTTTCCGAGAAACCCCCAGGCCGGCAGCCTATCGTCACTCGTGCCATCACTTCCGCACGGCTGGAAGAGGTAGTGAGCGCGGTTGGGCGCAGCTTGAGGAGCGGGTCCAAGGCTTATTGGGTTTGCCCACTTGTCGAGGAGTCGGAGCTCATCGATGCTGCGGCCGCAGAAGAACGCCACCATCATCTCGCGTCTGTGTTTGGAGAAAGGGTCGGCCTGGTTCACGGGCGCATGAAGCCTGCCGAGAAGGACGCGGTAATGGAAGCCTTCAAATCAGGTGGTGTCGACATCCTGGTGGCGACAACTGTGATCGAGGTCGGCGTCGATGTACCAGAGGCAACCATCATGGTGATCGAGCATGCAGAGCGGTTCGGCCTCGCCCAACTGCATCAGTTGCGCGGCAGAGTGGGTCGAGGAACCAGCGCCTCTTCCTGCCTCTTGCTCTACCAACAACCACTGGGCGAGACCGCCCGGGCCCGGCTCAAGGTTTTGCGCGAGACCGAGGACGGCTTTCGCATCGCCGAGGAAGATTTGAGATTGCGTGGATCAGGAGAGGTCCTGGGCACGCGCCAAAGCGGTCTGCCGGCGTTCAGAGTCGCCGATCTTTCGATGCATGGAGATTTGCTGGAAATCGCCCGTGATGACGCTCGCCTGATCCTGGACAAAGACCCAGACCTTAAATCCGAGCGGGGCCAGGCTCTTCGGGTTTTGCTCTATTTGTTCGAACGAGACGCCGCCGTCCAATTTCTTAAGAGCGGTTGACCATTCGCTCCGATGCCGATTTCTCCGCTTTATCATCTTCACGCGCCGCTTCAAAGGAGGCACCGTCATGGCTCAGTGGCGAAGGTCGGTTGGTTATCTTGTCCCCGTCGAGCACCTGGGCCGGTGTATTGTCACGCTCGGCTTGAGCGTCATTTCCGGGGAAGATCGTTGGTTTCGCCTGGCGCTCCGGCGAGCGACGGTCGGCTGGCGTCACAATACCCGTCGACACTAACATCTTAAAGCCTTCTTCTGAGGTCATGTCGAGGTAGTACAGATCCTTCTTAGGCACGAACAACAAAAATCCCGACGTCGGGTTTGGCGTTGTTGGAATGAACACATTGACGAGCTCGGCATCGACAACACTCTGAATTTCTCCTCCCGTTGTGCCGGTAACAAACCCCATGGTCCAAACCCCTCGGCGCGGGTACTCGACCAAGACGACATGCCGGAACGCATTGGCGTTCTGTGCGAGCACGGTCTCCATGATCTGTTTGACGGCGCTATAAACATTTCGAACGAACGGCATCCGGGCCATGAATTGCTCGCTCATCCGAACAAGCCACCGCCCCATCAGACCGGCGGCAAGCCAACCGATCAAGACCAGAACGACAACTGCGAGCACCAATCCCAATCCAGGCAAAGGTATGGGTAGATAAGTTTCCGGATTGTAATGCGCCGGGATCAGGGGAACGACCTTGTTGTCGAAATAAGTAATGATGCCCCAGGTAAGCCACAGCGTGATGCCGATAGGCGCGGTTACCAGGATGCCGGCCAAAAAATACGCCCGCACACGTCCGAAAAACGTTCTTTTCGGATGCGCCTTGAATCTGGATTTTGTCTTATTTGACACGGTGCCTAATCCAATCGGAACGCAGCTATGATCGATCGCGGAGCGTGAGGCCAGGATATAGCCCTCCACTGGAAAATCAGCAATGTTTCCGGACGTTTCACCGCAAATTACAAAGCCGGAGGCACAACGCTCAGCTTGCTAAACCTATTACAACGATTGCATAGGATATCATCAAGGCCGATGCTACCGGGCCGCGACCAAAGGAAACTCCAGATGAGTTCTTATGTTTCAAACAACAGATTTGGCAAAGCGGCCCGCCACTTATTTGGTCTTGCGGAGGATATAGCACATTTGAACCACGGTTCCTTCGGCGCCACTCCCCGTGAAATTTTGACCGCCCAGCGTGCCTATCAAGACGAAATGGAGCGTGAACCCAGCGGCTTCATGCAAACGCGCTTCCCGGCCCTTATTCGACGTGCCGCTAGTGTTTTGGCTAGTTATGTTAATGCCAACGCGGATGAAATCGCCTTGGTCGAGAACGCCACGGCCGGTGTAAACGCGATCATCGGGAGCCTGATTTTCGCGCCCGGCGATGAAATCTTGATCACCAATCAGACCTATGGCGCCGTCCGCAATACCGTTGCCCACGCATGCGCGCGAACTCGAGCCAGCCTAGTGACCGTCGACCTCCCTTTCCCGGACCCAGATGACGGGGCAATCATCGCCGCCTTCACCAACGGGCTATCCAAGCGCACCAAACTGGTAATCATCGATCACGTGACATCGCCGACAGCCCTGATTCTACCCGTCGCCAAACTTGCTGTTGAAGCTCGGAAAACTAACTCGCGCATTCTTGTCGATGGAGCCCACGCGCCAGGAATGGTTCCCTTGGACCTCGCCGACATAGACTGCGATCACTACACCGGTAATTGTCATAAATGGCTTTGCGCCCCCAAAGGCGCTGGGTTCCTGTGGTCCAACCGCGCGTTTCTCGCCGAGACGCATCCGTCGGTGATTTCACATGGCCACGATCAGGGGTACGTCGCCGAGTTCGATTGGACCGGAACCCGAGACGCGTCGGCGCAATTCGTTTTGCTCGAGACAATGGCATTCCTCAACCGTCTCGGCGCCGATGATATCAAGGCCCACAATCACGCACTGGCGCTCACCGCAGCCGAGGCTCTGGCGAGCACCTGGAAAA
>JAPKDN010000398.1 GCA_028822575.1 Alphaproteobacteria bacterium
TCTTTCTGAAATCCTTCATAAAGGCTCTTAGTTCCCAGACATGACACCTCCATAAAGCGCCCACCGGTTATGGACGTATAATAGGCTGCGGAGTGCGTAGGATACCACATCGGCACTAAACCTCTCCTCCAGCCCATCAAATCTATTTTTCCATTCTTCGGATTAAAGCCTAACAGCCCATTCCTGAAATCATGATAATATTCCCCTTCGGAATATATAACTTTCCCCAGAGCGCCCGCCTGATACTGAATTCGCTTCTCATACAGATCCGCATGAAACGTGGACGTCTCGTTCATCATGTACTTCATGCCGCTCTTCTTGACGGCATTGAATAGCTTCTCGGCCTCATCCTCCGCTTCAAACCCAAACACGGCGGGTACGGCAGAGACCACATGCTTGTCATTATTCAGCGCCATAATCGCCAAGCGCGCATGACTGGGTGCGTCTGTCGCAATATATATAGCCTCGATACTTTTGTCTTTGATCATCTCCTCACAAGAAGGGTAAGTTTTTGGGGCACCTACCGCCTTGGCTAAAGCTGCACAGCGTCCGGGATCAAGGTCTGTTGCCGCAACCACTTCCACATTAGGATGATTTTGATAGAAAAAAGTCGCTCCAAATTTACATAGCCCATAACCCGCGATGCCCACTTTAATCTTCCGATCAGAAACGGACTTCCAACCATCCGCTGTAGTCGTCACATGCTGACCTTTTTCAAAACCGGGGATGACGTTTCCATCGACATCTCTTGGCGTCTCTTGGGCTCCGGCGCTACCAGCCAATCCGGCCATGCCGAAAAATGCCCCCGCGCCACCCACTCCGTGCAGGAATCCCCGGCGCGACATGCCGGCTCGTTCTAGGTTCTTGCTTTCTTCGTCTTGTCCTTCGTTTTTCATGATGCTTTCCTTTTCAAATTTGCTCATCGCTCCTACTAAAGTCGGTATTGTAAAATCGGTTCTTCCTCAATCCTGCCCGGTTCTCGAGGCACGAGAACTCTAGCGCGGAAATCCTCCGAAGGGAATGGAATGTCGGAGCAAAATCCATGAATAAATCCGACATTTCGCCCAATCCGGCGCGGGTCATACATCGTTCTGCCAGCGAAGAGGGTTGGAGTGCCGACGGACACCTCGGGATCCGCAATCAAGATGACACGGGAGGCACCCTCACTTCCGGTTCATCGCACGGAATAAACCGATCCTGGTATTGCCTGGCGGCCAGGACGGCCGCAGTGAATCGCTCCGCCCATACACCCGCATCGCCATCCTCGTAATCGAAAAACCCGATATTGTTCTTCGGGCCTTTGGCGTTGCTATCAATGAATGACTGCAGGGTGGCTGGTAGCTCGGTCGAGTTCGCCATGGTTGGCAAGACGCCTTTCATCGACTCGGCATAGAAGGCACCACCACCCATCACATCCATCAGTCGCAGCGGACCGCACATCGCCGCCCACAGGCCAACCGAGTTCCGGAACGAGCACTCGATGGCCTCGGCATCCGCCACTCCAGATTCCAAGAGATGCACCGCCTCGCGATACATCGCGTAGCCAATGCGGTTGCACAAAAACCCCGCGATATCCTTCTTCAAAACCGCTGGTTCCTTGCCGAGCTGCTTCGCCATCGCGGTCGCAAATTCCATGATCTGCGACGAAGTCTTCTCACCGGGGGTCAGTTCCATAAACCGCGTGACATGCCCATGGCTCGACCAATGCATACCGAACACCCGCCCGGGATGTTTACATCCATCCTGCAAATCGGTGATCGGAAAAGCCGAGGTGTTGCTGCCGATGGGAACATCCGCAGCGACGATTTCCTCCATCTCCTGCAGCAGTTGCTTCTTGGTCGGGAGGTCCTCCGCAATGGACTCGATGACCAAAGAGGCCCGACTGATGGAAGCGAGGTCTCCGGACAGTTCCAGGCGCGTCTGCCATTCCGCGGCATCACCAACTTCAATGACGCCGGCTTCAAGACACTGCGCGACGGCCCCCGGGAGGTAATCGCCCATCATTGCGCCATTTTTCTGCTCGTGGTCGATCCCGACCACGGAAAATCCGCGCGACAAACAGCACGCCACAATACCCCGCCCCAGCGGGCCGAGCCCGACCACGGCGATCACCTGTTCGCTCCGTCCTGTTTTATCGTTCATCATTGATCAGTCTCCGGTTTAATTCTATCTTGGTTTCTAACATACTGAAAATGGTTTGGTGAATAAGCTGGCGAACTTCGGTTGCTTCGCGCCTTTCGCCTTCGAGCGCTTCTGCAGATCATAGATGAAAGCGATCGAGTCGTGCAGCAGTGGCAGGACGGGAGCCTTTGTTGTGTAGTTGAAATTCTATTTCGCACCGACGCCGGGGAAAAACAGGCCGGAGAAATACAGCATCAGCAGACCGATCACGACCGAGTAGGTCAGCCACCAGAAGACCACGCTTTTATACCAGCGGTCGCCGAGATTGCTGAAGATGTTCAGCCGCTTCCAGTTCATGCAGAGTTGATCGGTGACCTGTTCCGGGTTCGGTGGAGGGGTCAGGAAGGTGACGATTACGCAGGTCGCCATGCTGATGAGATAAAGGATCGAGGCCTGGTTTGGAAAGGAGTCGAGCCAGAGAGGGTAGTCAGAGCTGTTGGTCAGGAAGATCTTCAATCCGAGACCGGCAGCCATTCCCACGATGACGGTGGCCAGCGCTGCGGGAGCTGTCACGCGCCGCCACAGGATACCCAGCAGAAAGACCGCCGCGAAGGGAGGAGCGAACAGCACGTAGAGCGAAATGACATACTCAAAGAGCCCTCCCCCTAGATCGCCGATGAACCGGCCGATCACAATAGCCACCGCGAGGACGACAACGGATGCCACCACGCCGACCATCACGAGATTTCGGTCGCTTGACTGCGGACGCCAGAGCCGGCGGTAGAGGTCGAAGGTGATGATGGTCGAGGTCGAGTTCAGGACGCTGTTGACGGTCGATTGGATCGCGCCAAAAAGGGCGGCAAGGAACAGCCCGCGCAATCCCGCAGGGACGAGTTCTTGGATGAGTTTCACGTAGCCCTTGTCGGCGGCCGGCTTGACGTCACCCCATGGCTCGATCAACAGGAGCTCCGGCTTCATCGCAAAGAGGATCATCCCTGGGACGATCGTGATGACGGGCAGAATGACTTTGAGCCAACCTGCGAAGACGATCCCCATGCGGGCGTGATACATATTCTTTGCGCCGAGCACGCGCTGGATCATAAATTGGTTGAGCACATTGTACCAGAGGCTAACAGACAGAACAAAGGTAATCATGCTCACCGCGGGCGTCAGCGGATGGGTCGCCGGCTGAATCACGGAGAGACGGTTGTAGGTGTCGGTGCCCGCTAATTCCTGGGTGTTGCTCTGAACGGCTTCCGCCCACTTGCCGCTGGTGGCCTCGTTGCGTTCGAGCATGACTTGGAAACCATCGACAACTCCCCCACCCTCCGGAGCCAGAGCCTGAAGGCCGAGCACGGTCACCACGATGCCCCCCACAAGCATGACCGCCACGGTGAACAAGTCGGTCCACGCGACGGACGACAAACCGCCATACACCGCCCAAACTCCAGCGACGATGCCGAGCCCGATGATCGATGGCCACAGGTCCCAACCGAACAGCTCGTGCAAGGCGAGCGCTCCGCCGTAGAGCACTGCGGCCAGGAACGCGACGACGTTGCTGATGATCGTCACCACCGCAAATACGGTCCGCACGGTGGGACTGAATCGCTTCTCGAGGTATTCCGGCGTGGTGAACACTTTGGACCCGAGAAGGAACGGCACGAAGAACCAAATCAGTATCGCGAAAGTGGCGACATTCGCCCACTCGTAGAGCGAGACGCACACGCCATAGACCATCGCCGCCCCGACCATGCCGATGAACTGATCGCTGGAGATATTGGACGCGATGAATGAACCGCCGACGACGTACCAAGGTAATTTCTTGCCTGCCAGGAAGTACTCCTCCGAGCTCGCCCGTTCCCCGCGCCCCGCTAGGTATCCCACCACCGACAGGATGATAAAGAACAGTGCGATGGCGATGTAGTCCCATAGGTGTAGACCGAATGACGATTGGGCTAATAAAAATGAAGGATAGTTGATCATGTGTAATTTTATGGG
>JAPKDN010000399.1 GCA_028822575.1 Alphaproteobacteria bacterium
GGGCCTAAAAGCAGCCGAATAGTCTGATAAAAGTGAAATATTTTTATGTTGTAACGACGCAAGCAACCAGCTTTCCCCACTCTTGACAGTCTTTTTCTGGTCGATAGTCGATAGTCGATAGTCGATAGGAAAACGACCCTCTCAACGAACAGGCATCTATATGCCGATTTCTTCAAGGAAAAAATTTCTGGAATTTATGAAATTTTTCCGTTTTTAAATTTTAAAATTATGGAATTTCATAAATTAACATATATATTACCCCAATAACGCTTGGTTTAATCCTTACGGTGCTGCAGTATCCGATAAAATAAATTCTGATGAATGCCGCCCTCTAAGCTGCAGTCATTGCCTGCAAACTCCTGGACAGGGGCGATCCCAGTCACGGCGTTTATGTCTACATGGTAAAAGTTAGAACTATCGACCCGACAAAGGTGGTACGCTTGGCCATTCAAGGCGCGGCGTCGGTTGGTGAACTACTAATCACCACCGAGGCCATATTCGCCAAGAAAGTGGATCGGGATCAATAAATAATGAGCAGTGGCGGGATTAGCATCGGCCGCCACTAAACCAAAAATTGCCGCCGGGTTCCCAGAATAAAATGTTAAATTCGCGGCGTTCAATTCACTAACAGACTGCTAAATTCAATAACAACCCGGATTCAGAATATTAACAGAGCTCCAAAGATCATAAATATAAAACCAATATTGTTCAAACAGCTCCAACCGGTGCGCCAATATCGGTGAGGTCAAAGGACGGACTAGCCATTTTCCAAAAAAGTGGTCATAGTACTACTCCCTCAGGGTCGTCTATACATGCCTCCAAGCAGGTAAAATATCGACTGAATAATTAGTGGTTTTTTGTGGCCCTGTTTCGAATTTCTTCTACCACTTGCCGGCCAACGTCATGGCCAGTCACGCGGACCTTTTTGTTGGCCAATTCCTGCAATGGCTATTTTGGCAAGCTTGGTCTACGTTAACTCTTTCCGGCAGCGGGCAAACAAAACAGCTTCATGGCGCAAGACAGCGCTGGAGGAAAATAATTCCAAATGAAAGCAGTCATGTTGGCGGCCGGGATCGGCGCCAGGCTTGGGTCTAATATCACGGAACCGCCGCCAAAGGTTTTGCTACGCTTCGGCGGTAAATCCCTGCTCGAATATCATCTTAAAATTCTTAAGGAACAAGGCATTGATGAGCTAGTTCTTGGCGTGGGCTACAAGCACGATGATATCGAGCAAGAGATTGCGGCCCTCAGCGCCCAAGACTTCGTGCGAACAGTGTTCAACGCGGATTATCGAGAGGGCAACATCATCACTTTGTGGAGCCTGCGGGACGACCTGTCTTGCGGGGACCCGGTGCTACTCATGGATGCCGACTTGCTTTATGATGAAGAGCTCCTGAAACGCCTGATAAACTCACCCCGCGCGAATTGCCTGCTCCTCGATCGCGGGTTCGAGCCAGGGGATGAGCCTGTAAAGATTTGCGTCCGGGATGGCCAGATTGTCGAATTCCGCAAATGGCTGAGCGCGGATTTCAGCTACTGTGGTGAATCTGTGGGCATGTTCAAGTTATCCAGCGACGCGGCGGCGCGAATTATCGCGCAGACCAAGCTCTACCTGGACCAAGGTCACCGCCAGGCCCCCTACGAAGAGACAATCCGTGATGTGTTGCTAACCTCGCCACGCGGCACCTTCGCTTTCGAAGATATTACCGGGTTGCCTTGGATCGAGATTGATTTCGCGGTGGACGTCACCCGCGCAGAAGATGAAATCTTGCCGCAGATCGTATCGGCGGTCGCGAAACGCCGTCTCTTGGCCAAGGGAAAAACGAGCTTCGTAAGGGATGGTGCGCGAGATTTATGATCGCGTTGCAAATGGCTGATGCCAATCCGGGAGTCTCCAGCCTGATCGCGGCCCTCTTATATGCTGCGACCTATTTGTCGTTCGTACGCCTCCTGCGCTTTCCACGAAACTGGCTCCCACCCCGCCCATCCGAGATTACGGTCACGGGGTTTCTGGCGGTTCTTACAGTCGCGTGGGTATCAGTGTCACCGGATGGCGCCGGTCAATTCAACCTACCCAACTTGGCCGTCTCGATCGGTTTCGTCGTAACCATGATGTTGGTCATCGCGGCGCCCGCGATCGCTTTCCAGCCAACAAACCCAGTTGTGGAATTTTTGGCTAAGAACGCCAAATACGCTGGCCTCTGGCTCATCATCCCATCGGTCATAGTTGGCCTTGCCCTGCCCGACGTCAAACTTCAGTCGGTACTAGCGATCGCCATGGTCATCGAGCTAGCGTGGTTCATTCGCCTACACTGGGAGCGGCAGCCACGCCAGGTCTATCCCCTGACCGCTTCTGATCTCTCGGCACTGGAGGCCCAGACGAAAGGCAATCCAGAAACCTTTCGGGCACGCCACGATATCCGTGAGTTGGAGATCTCGAGGGATAACATAAGTTGGCGAGGGTGCGGGAAGAATACGCCGCCCTGCCCCTTCAACTTTTATGTCAACCGGCTTGGCCTCAACACCGCTCCCTGCTGCCGCGAGCATATGCGCGACATCAGCCACTATGTCGCGGCCTGCCTGAGCGAAATTGGGGCCGTTCACTGGTTGGAGGGAGGTAGCCTGCTGGGCGCCGTGCGGGAAAACGGTCAGCTTCTAGAATGGGAAGACGACATCGATATATCGGTTCTGCTGGATGGTGGGATGACATGGAATCGTTTGGCGACCGAGCTCCTTGAGCGTGGTGCGCGGGATGGCTACTACGTCGATGCATTCGAAAAAGAAGGGTTTGTCTCAGTATCGTTCGATCAGCCGAAACCACGACCGTTTCGTTGGGAGCGTAATCGCCTACGCGGCGAAATTCGGTTGGATATCGCGGTATACCGGCCAGCCATGAGCCACGGTGACCCGGTTTTGGAGAGAAGAAGCCATAAGGGTGACATGCCGACCACGGAAAGCGGTGGCTTCGGTGTTCTACGAGAGATCGTGCTGCCCACGTCGACAATTAGCTTCACGGGGGCGGACATATCTTGCCCGAATAAGACGGACACGTATCTGCGGGTTCTGTATGGCAATTACGAAAAAATTGAATATACCTATGTCGATCCAACGGCAGTCCAAAATCGGCAACCGGCAGACAAGCCTGGGCCCCGCGCTCTCGATCAATAGCAGCCAACAAATTTCCCAATGATCGCGCGGCCAGAATTGACACCGACGCTGGTTTCTTTAATTTACGGTGCCAAACTTGGCCATGCTAACGGTGAGGATGGGCCTGCCGTGTGGGGGTATAACTCAGTCCTGTTTCAGTCTCTGGCAGTTTGATTTTGTACTGCATCCCGTCTCTGAGACAAGCGGCTGCAGATTTGTTCATGCTGCCGCAACAAACCGACGGGTGAGGTCCCTATATCTTCGTCGTAAAAAGAGCGCCGTATGGTCCGTCAGCTTTCCGCCATATGTCGCGCTCCCGTCGCTGGAGGCATGCGGGGTGGGCCCGCGAAGCATTGCGCGACGTCCATCCATTTATTGGCGACGACGCCAGTCACGTTCAGTGCCATGTCGCCGATGCTTCGGGTCTGCGTCACCACTTGGCAGAACTCGACAGCCGAGCCTTCTATGCGCTCTATATCCGACGGATTGTTCCATTCCCAGACCTCGCCCGACGGGCCGGTCAAACGCACATGTGGCTTCGGTTCCGGGACGTCTTCGCCGCGATTGACGAAGGTCCAGCCAAATGTGTTTACACCAAGCACCGCGACATTCTTGATCCGGTCCGTTTCTTGTCGTTCCAACCCGAGCAGGTCGAAAGCAGCTTGTCCATGGGACCACGTTTCCATGAGACGCGCGGTCATGCTGGACCGGACGCTCATTTCGGGGCCGACCCATTTCACGCGCCTCTTCGGATCGGCTTGGGAAAAACGGTCGCTCATGGGTCCATAAAAGTCGCGCCAGGTCCTCAGCAATACGTCACCCTTTATTCCCTCAAGAACTATCGCCGTCGCATCGGTGCTTTCGGCCCCAGCATCTCGAAGCGCTTTTATCTTAGCGTAGGTCTCGTGGAACTTGACCTCGTCGTTGAGCGAGAGATCGGCTAG
>JAPKDN010000400.1 GCA_028822575.1 Alphaproteobacteria bacterium
CAAACAAACCGAGATCCGCAATGTAAAAACTGAAGCCTCGCGATTCATTCGTGACCAGGCAGGAAAAACGACGGTTTCTCAAATTAGCCAGACCTTTACCTATGACAAACGCGATAATCGAAATAATCCAACCGAGGGGTTCGTTGTTAGCCTAACCACCGATTTGGCGGGGCTCGGTGGAGACACCCGGTTGGCGCGCGCACGTGTTAAAAGTGGGTACTATATGCCCTTATTTGAGGATCAAGTTCTCAGTTTTCTTTTCCAAGGCGGTCATGTCTTGGGGTTTGGGCAGGATGTCGGGATCGCGGAGCGATTCTTTGTTGGTGGCCAGCAGTTTCGTGGCTTCTCCAACTCCGGTTTGGGGCCACGTGACATCAACACGTCGGACGCTCTGGGTGGAAATACATTTTATATCGGAACGGCGGAACTGACATTTCCGATCGGTCTACCTGAGGGTCTTGGTTTCAAGGCCTCGGTTTTCACAGATATTGGCAGTTTGTGGAACATTGATAGTAGCGGATCGGATATATTCGATTCGAGTGCGATCCGAGTTGCGGCCGGCGCTGGGCTGGGATGGTCCACGGCTTTTGGTTTAATCCGGATTGATTTGACCACAGCATTGTTGAAAGAGGACAGGGATGAGACCGAATTTGTGCGATTCAGCTTCGGTACAAACTTCTAGCAAACCAATGTCGAGGGGATGGCCCGCCTGGGCTTGCCGGGGCGCGGCGATACTCGCGTTGGCGGCCTTCGCTTTCGTTGGCGTGGCTGCTCCTGTGATAGCACAGGCGATTCCAAAGCTTGAGCCGGTTGCGGTTGCCGTTATTGATTTCCGAGGGGTGCTTTCTAAATCGGAAGCGGCAAAGGGAATACGTAAAATCATCGATACGCGGCGTGAGGAGTTCCGCTCACAATTTGCACAAATCGAAAAGCAACTCCGCGAGGAGCAGCAAGCGCTAGCTCAACAGCGTCCGATCATAACCGCGGACGCGTTCGAACAACGCGCCCAGAATCTGCAAGGTCGGGTGCGCCAGGCGCAACTTGAAGCGCAGCGGAGCAATCAGCAGTTAAAGCGTGGTTTGGACAAGGCCATGGACACGGTACAGAAGAGCTTGTTCCGCGTAGTCGCTGAGTTGGCCGAAGAGTCGGGAGCGGGGATTGTCCTTTTTCGAAACTCCATCGTCATCGCGGTCAAGAACTTGGAGATCTCCCAGGAAGCGCTAAAACGACTGAATGCCAGCCTTTCCAAGGTCGAGGTCATCTTTGAGCCTCCGAAGAAATGATGGAGACGGTCGATGGCTGATCGGCGATTTTTCCCCTATGACGGCCCGTTCCGTCTCGAGGAAATTGCCGAGATAACGGGAGCGGAACTCCGTAACTGTTCTGATCCCACGCAAGAAATAACGGATGTGGCGGCACTGGATAAGGCTGGGGTGCGGGGAATAAGCTTTCTTGAAAATCGCCGTTATGCCGGTGCATTGGCAAGTACCCAGGCGGCTGCTTGCTTCATATCCGAGGCGCTGGTCTCGCGAGCTCCTGACAATGTCGCCCTGCTTGTAACCGATCGGCCCAGAAGGAATTTCGCCCGAATATCGCGGTTGTTCTATCCTGAGGATAAGGCCCAGCCGGAAATTCATCCCAGCGCGGTCGTCTCCGATACGGCGCGGCTTGGCCTAGGCTGCCAGATTGAAGCTGGGGCTGTCATTGGTGATGATGTCCAGATTGGTGATGGTGGCTGGATTTGCGCGAATGCTGTAATTGGCGATGCGGTGACGATTGGACCGGCCACCCGGGTCGGCGCTAATGCCTCACTTTCGCACTGTGACATCGGCGCTCGCTGCCTGATTTATCCGGGCGCTCGTATCGGCCAGCCCGGTTTTGGATTCGAGGTCGACGAAGCTGGGCCGCTCAAAATGCCACAACTCGGGCGGGTGCTCATCGCCGATGACGTTGAGATTGGCGCGAATACCACCATCGATCGCGGCACCGGGCCAGACACCATTATAGGTCGCGGCACGATGATCGACAATCTTGTGCAGATTGGCCACAACGTCGAGGTTGGCAAAGGCTGTATTATAGTTGCACAGGTCGGGATCGCCGGCAGTAGCAAACTGGGTGATCACGTGGTCTTGGGCGGTCAGGTTGGCGTCGTGGGGCACCTTACGATTGGAGAGGGGGCGCAGGTCGCAGCGCAATCTGGGGTAAACAAAGAGATCGCGCCAGGTGCGAAAATGGGTGGCTCGCCAACCGTTCCGGTGCGGGATTACCGTCGCCAGGTGGCCGCGGTCAAAGCGCTGGGACGACGGGCGGTTAAGAGCGATCAAGAGGATAAAGTTGGATGACCGAGGACGAGAACGAGCCGGGCTCTCCGGATATCGCCGAAATTGATGTGAACCGGATCAAGGAAATGATCCCGCATCGTTATCCATTTCTGATGATTGATAAGATCCGATCGATCGAATTCGATAAGCGTGCGGTGGGTATCAAGAGTGTCACGGCGAACGAGCCTCATTTTGAAGGGCACTTCCCCAATCGGCCCGTGATGCCCGGGGTTTTGATCGTCGAAGCCATGGCTCAGACTGCCGGGTGCTTAGTGGTCGGGACCTTGGGCAAGGAGGCCGAGGGCAAAATCGTCTACTTTATGACTGTCGATAATGCACGGTTTCGCAAGCCGGTCGTTCCCGGCGATCAGTTGGAGATCGATGTGCGCAAACAGCGCAATAGGGGACCGGTTTGGAAGTTTTCAGGCAAGGCATATGTCGATGGTGCTCTTGTCGCAGAATCGGTCTTTTCCGCTATGATCGTGGATGCCTGATGTCCGATATCTCAAAACAGAGCGACGTTCACCCGATGGCTGTGATCGACCCGGGTGCGAAATTGGGTGCTGGTGTCCGCGTCGGTGCCTACTCGGTGATTGGCGGTAATGTATCGCTTGGCGATAATGTCCAAATTTATCCGCATGTGGTGATCGAGGGCCGCACGGAGATTGGGGCAGAAACCCAGATTTTCCCTTTCGCTTCCATTGGAATGCAGCCACAGGATCTGAAATATCACGGTGAGCCGTCGCGTTTGGTGATCGGCGCGCGGAACTTGATCCGGGAGCATGTGACTATGAATCCTGGCACCGAGGGCGGAAGAATGATGACGTCGGTCGGTGATGATTGTCTTTTTATGGTCGGTTCGCATGTCGCGCATGATTGCGTCATTGGCGATGGTGTTATTCTCGCGAATAACGCCACGCTCGGAGGGCATGTCGTGGTCGGATCAAGGGCGATTTTGGGTGGACTTGCGGCGGTTCGCCAGTTTGTGAGAATAGGTGCTCATGCGATTGTCGGCGGCATGTCGGGGGTTGAAAGCGATGTCATCCCGTTTGGAATGGTCAAGGGCGACCGGGCGAACTTGGCCGGGTTGAACATCGTTGGATTGCGTAGACATGGTTTTCCCCGCGAACGCATAGATGCCTTGCGTAGCGCTTACAAGGTCCTGTTCGGCCCTGACGGAACGCTCCAGCAACGATTGGCGGATCTGGAGCGACAATCGACTGATGACGCGGCAGTCTTGGAACTTGCAGATTTCGTGCGCGCGGATACCCAGCTCGGTATTTGCCAGCCCCGAGACTATTCGGACTAAGGTGATGCGCAAGCTCGGCATTATCGCTGGTGGCGGAACCCTGCCGAGGCGTATCGCCGAGGCCCACGCCAATGCCGGTGGAGGGGTGTTCATGATCGCGTTTATCGAGATCACGCCGGATGAGACCATCGATGGCATTGACCATGCCTGGGTCAAGCTTGGGCGCATTCAGGACGCGATGGACGCAATGATTAGCGCCGGGGTGGAGGATGTCGTGATGGCGGGACCAATTAAGCGCCCTGCATTTTCCTCACTCGATCTTGATGGACGTGGGGCAAAGCTGATCTTTCGGGCCGGACGCAAGGCTTTTGGCGATGATGGCCTGTTGTCGGTGATCGTCAAGGAAATCGAAAGTGACGGGTTTAGGGTGATTGCCGTCGATGATGTACTTGGCGGCGTTCTTGCTCCAGCAGGCCGGATCGCTGGCCCTGATCCGGACGGTGCCGCGAGGTCCGAC
>JAPKDN010000401.1 GCA_028822575.1 Alphaproteobacteria bacterium
GTGGCTGAATGCTGACGTCGAACTGCAGGGAACGGTGCGAGTGGGAGATAGCTGGACGCTGCAACTGGCCGGCGAAGATTACACGTACGTAGTACGCAAAGGCGACACGCTGGATGGAATTGCCAGCGCATTAAGCGCCTTACTGCCTGCCGGAACTTACCTCTCGACCGCGACCGGTTCGATGTTCGATGTTTCACGAAGCGACACCGACCCCTTTGAAATCGCGTTCAACTTCCTTCCGGCCATCGATCGCCATCTGCAGCCGGACGGCAGCGGTGAGATCAGCAGCCCCTACGCCATCGGTGGCTGGGTGAGTGCTTCAGTTACCCTGAAGGGAACGGTTCAGAAAGGTTCCAGTTGGACGCTGAGACTCGATGGCGTCAACTACACTCACGAGGTGAATGGCGAGACCACGCTGGAGCAGGTCGCAAGCGAGTTGCGGGCGCTGCTGCCGGGGACGTTCAACTCGACGGTTGATCCTGCCAACGGTGCCAAGTTTACCGTCGCGAAGCCCAATACCACCGATACGAATATTGCTTTTGACCGTTTCAGGGTGGCCTTCACGGTTCTTTCGGCGACGAATCTCCGGCCTCAGCTGGTCTTCACCGCTGAGACCTGGGACACGCCACAGGACGTCATCGTCTGGGCCGCGGATGACGACATTGTCGACGGTGGCGACGCCAAGGTCGTGGCGGCTGTCGAAGGTCGAGTGAATTCCGTTCGCGGACCACTGACCATCAATGGCGGATTCCTCGAGGGAGTCGACCGCAGTCTCAATAATCCCTACCTCCTTCCTGGAGAGAACAACAATCCAGTACGCGACGGAATCATCGAAACTGCCGGCGTGCATCCCGCCGGACACCCGCTTGCCGGCAACGCTTTCCTCACTGATGGCATTACTGTGGGGCGGCCATCTGGTATTGTCGGTGCGGTGCATGTCAATCCAGCCACAGGCCTCGAGCCAGGCTTCGATCCGCGGATGAATGGTAACTTCTACGGCTTTACCATTCTCGACGGCCCGGCGGCTGGCACCTTCCTCCGCGTGCTGGAAGTTTCCGAAGATTTGAATACCGTGACCTTTGTCGGCGGCTGGCCGGATGGGGTCCCAGAGCGCGGCAATTCAGAGCGCGGCAATTCCTACTACTACGCGCCGATCAATCCGAACGTGCTGGTTGACGAGGCAGACCAGGTCGACTCCCTGATCGTCGACAACACCGACAGTCCCGCCCTCGACACCGGCGTTCTCACCGAAACCCGGCTCACCGGTCTGGGCATGGGACCGGACACCAGGATCGGCACCCGGACTCTGCAGGGCGGTATCACCTATCTGAACCTGGAGTCGCTGGATATCGGGCTCGGCTTCGGTAGGGACACCTTCACCATCGAGTCGACCCACGCCGGGACCACGACAGTTCGCACCGGGGACACCTTGCTCACCGGAGAGGTCGATGACGTGATCAACATCGAAACACTTCTCGGCCACACCTTCATCGACACCGGATCTGGTGATGACAGGATCAACGTTGGCACCGCGCGGCACCTGCTCGATGAGAACGGCGGACTGCTGACCATCGTCGGCAACAGCGGCACCGATGAGCTTGTTGTCGACGACTCATCCGATGCCACCGACAACGCCGGAACACTGACGCAGACGACCCTGACCGGACTCGACATGCCGGGGGTTGCCGAAGCGCAGATTGTGAAGGTATTGGCTGCGAGTGGGAACTCCCAGCTGAGCTACACGGATTCCGGTGGCGTGGTCAAATCGGTGGCGTTCCACTTGGGCTACGACGACCCAATGACTCCGGCCGAACGCCTTCAGGCTGCCCTCAACGCCAGCTTTGGTTCGACCGGAATACGGGTTGAGGAATACCGCGACAGCTTCAAGACGGTGACCTATACCATCACCTTCGGTGGTGACCTGGCTGGCCGGAACATGGAGGAACTGGCATGGGGCGAAACGCTTGAGTCCACCGGCCTGATCGCCGCCACGGATTCCTCGGTAAACGTGGATGTGTTTACCAAGCGCGACGGGACGATGACGCCTGAATCGAATAACCTCCAGACCTTCACCCTTGATGCCACCGGTGGCACCTTCACCCTGGAGTTCCAACTCGACGAGGACACGGTGGATGCGATCCGCCGTGGTTCGGCCGGAGTGAAGCCTGCCTATACGCCCACGATCCTGTCCAAGACTTCCGTGGCGACCGGTGCCCTTGCCTTCGACATCAGCGGCTTCGAACTGGCCAAGTACCTCGATCCCATCCTTAATCCGAATAACTCAAACGGTGGTCTGCCGCACACCATTAACTTCGGTGGCCTCATGCCGGAAGCCCCCCCTGAATCTGGTGATCCGCTGCGATCGATCATCAAGATCGGAGATGTCTTTGTGATGGTGTTCCAGGGCGAGCATCGCGCTACCAAGATCGCTTCAGTAAATACAAGCAACTTGCTGAAGGGATCGAACGCCGGTGTCATCGACGTCGCGACCCGCACACATGGTATCAACTACTACGGCCTCGAGTCCCTCAACATCGAACTGGGATCGGGTGACGATGTCCTGAATGTCCCATCAACCCACGCCGGTGAGACCACGATTCGCGCTGGAGCTGGCAGTGACTTGATTAAGATTGAGACCTTAGCAGGACATACCTTTATCTATCTGGGCGAAGATTCCGATACCATCAACGTCGGCACTGATCGTCATCAGCTAGATGAA
The DNA here is from genome assembly GCA_028822575.1 of Alphaproteobacteria bacterium. The sequence goes on from JAPKDN010000401.1 coordinate 2,720, forward strand.
ATCGATGGCCTGCTCACTGTCATCGGTGGTGGTGCGGACGACACTCTGCTGGTAGATGATTCTTCAGACCCAAGTGATAACACAGGAACTTTGGATCAAACCACTTTGACTGGACTCGACATGCAGGGCGTGGGCGAAGTTCAAGTGATGACAGTGCTGGCCATCGGCGGTGACTTCCATCTTAACTACACCGATCCGACGGGCACCTTTACCACAGCTGCATTGAGCTACAATATTTCCGAAGGAGACCTCGCCGGCGAGCTGAACACGCTACTGGGCTCGACTGGAATTCACGTTGGCAAATATCGTGATAGTGCCCAGAAGGTCACTTACACTGTGACCTTCGGCGGTGATCTTGCTGGTCGTAATATGGAGCAACTGGAATGGAGTGAGACAGTCGACACCTCCAACTTGGTCGCGGACGAGGATTCCTCCGTCGAGGTTGATGTTTCGACCCACCGCGAAGGAATCTTGGCTCCAGTTGTGAACACAGTGCAGACTTTCACGATTAACGCCACCAGCGGCACATTTAAGCTTAAGTTCCTGGGTGCGGAAGGTTCTGTGACAACTGCCGAACTCGCCTATGACATCACGGCAGAGGAACTCGCGAAATATCTCGATCCGATCTTGAACTCAAGAAACTCGAACAGCCGCCTCTCGCACACTCGCAACTTCTCGATCCATCAGGTGGGCGACGTTTTCTTGATAACGCTTAAGGGCGAGCACCGCGATTCACGTCTCGCTGCGGTTGATACCTTAGGCTTGGATGGCACGATCGATGTTGCAACTCGCACACATGGGATCAACTACTACGGCATCGAATCCCTCAACATCGAATTGGGATCGGGTGACGATGTCTTTAATGTCCAAGGAACTAGCGCGGTGACAAACTTGAATACGCATGCTGGGCAGGATCAGATTTTTGTCTCATCAAACGCAAATGAAAATCAAGTGACGAGGTCGTCTAGCTTCCAGGCTGGCAACGCCATTAGGTTTAGTGGAGATGATCAGCCAGCGCTTGCTTTTGAACTCTCTGAAATCGCGACCTCAGTGATTATCAAGATACGTGATTCCAGCGGTGCGCTCGTTCGATCCATGGAGTTGACCATCGCAGAGTTGGACTTACTTTCGGCTGCGACGGGTTCCTACAAAACGGTTTGGGATGGCCGCGATGACACCCTGCAATTGGCCGCCCCAGGTGCTTACAATTTCAGTGTAGTCGGTGTGCGCGCGAATCAGTTGCATTTTGCTGGAATCATAACTCAGACGGGCACGTTGGATGATGTCGATGGTGAGCTGAATATTGATGCGGGCACTGAGACAAACTTGCTCATGGTCAGTGATATCGGTTCACGCACTGGCG
>JAPKDN010000402.1 GCA_028822575.1 Alphaproteobacteria bacterium
CGCAGGCATGGCGCGTTGGAGGAAGGCCGAATGGTCCATGAGATCATTCGCAAGCTCATCAATGTCATGGTTACGGACCTTCTGGCGGAAACCAGAACCCGTATATCGATCGCGCGCCCCGAGACCGCCGCCGAGGTTCGCGAAAGTAGGGGGCCACTGGTGGGATTTGGCGAGCTTGTTCGCAAACACGATGACGAATTGAAATCATTCCTGTTTACTCGAATGTACCGGCACTACAAGCTTAACCGGATGGCCAGCAAGGCTCGTCGGGTGGTGACGGATCTGTTCGAACTCTTCATGGCGGAACCCAATTGCCTACCAGAGACCTGGCAGGATAGGGAAATAATGGCTGACGACGACCGCCGGGCTCGCATAGTGGCGGATTATATCGCTGGCATGACTGATCGATACGCGGTCCTAGAGCACAAGAGATTATTCGATATGGATGAGAAAACATAAATGAACGTTTTCAAGGAATTCGAATTGGTTATTGCGAAATCACTTCAACAAATCCCGGCGATTGTGAACGCAGTTGATATTGCCACGCTTCGCCTTTCGGTCGAGCCGCCGCGGGATACCTCTCATGGTGATCTGGCGACGAACACGGCGATGGTGCTGGCCAAGCGCGTGGGCATGAAGCCACGGGAACTCGCCGAGCAATTATGTGTACATCTAGGCAAGCACGGATCGGTCGTGTCGGCGGAGGTCGCGGGGCCCGGCTTTATCAATCTTCGGATCGTGGATGGCTACTGGCGTGACCGGTTGCGCGATGTTCTGCGAGCCGGGGTCGATTACGGCGCCTCGTCAGTGGGAAGAGGCCGGAAGGTCAATGTCGAGTATGTCTCGGCTAATCCGACGGGACCGCTGCACGCCGCGCATGCGCGGGGCGCTGTGTTTGGTGATGCTCTGGCGTCACTGTTGGCCAAGGCTGGTTTCGAGGTTTGCCGGGAGTACTACATCAATGACGCCGGCGCTCAGGTCGATACCCTCGCGCGCTCGACGTATCTTAGATACCGCGAGGCGTTTGGAGAGGATATTGGGGAAATTCCAGATGGGCATTACCCGGGTGAGTATCTAAAAGCCATAGCTCAGGCACTGGCGGATCGCGATGGGGATCGCTGGCTAGGCCGGCAAGAGGCAGAATGGCTGGCGGAGGTTAGAAAATTTGCGATCGACCAAATGGTCGCAAGGATCAAGGTGGATCTGGCGGCGCTTGGCGTTGATATGCACGTATATGCGTCTGAACGAGCACTGGTCGAATCCGGCGGTGTTGACGCGGTCATGAAGAGCCTCGACGAGAAGGGATTGCTGTATACCGGCGTGCGTGAGCCGCCGAAGGGTAAAAAGCCTGACGATTGGGAGCCGCGTCCCCAGCGCCTTTTTAAGGCTACTCAGTTTGGTGATGATGTTGATCGACCGATACAGAAGTCAGATGGAACTTGGACTTATTTCGCCTCGGATGTTGCCTATCATCTAGATAAATTCGAGCGTGGTTTCTCTGAAATGATCGATGTCTGGGGTGCCGATCACAGTGGTTATGTCAAGCGCATGCAATCGGCGGTGCGGGCGGTGACCGGAGAGCAAGGAGCGCTCGACGTCAAAATTTGTCAGATCGTGCATATGATGCAGGATGGCAAACCGGTGCGCATGTCAAAGCGAGCGGGGACTTTTGTCACGCTTTCGGATGTTATCGATTCGGTTGGAAAGGACGTGGTTCGCTTCATCATGCTGACCCGCCGAAATGATCAGCCGTTGGAGTTCGATCTTGCCAGGGTGACCGAGCAAAGTCGCGAAAACCCGGTCTTCTATGTCCAATATGCCCATGCACGCTGCCATTCCGTGCTGCGTCACGCGGTCGAGGCCTATCCAGATAAGAATTTTGGGCCCGGCGGTATGGCGGAGGTTGACTTGGATTGCTTGACCGATTCCAGCGAGCTTGGTCTCATTAAACAATTGGCGAGCTGGCCTCGATTGGTTGAAAGTGCTGCTGAAGCCCATGAACCGCACCGCGTGGCATTCTATTTGTCGGAGCTCGCCGCCGGGTTCCACGGGTTGTGGAATAAAGGCAAAGACGACGCTACACTCCGTTTCATCATCGAGGGTGACGAGCGTCTTACCTTGGCTCGATTGGCGCTTGTGCGGGGGGTCGCGACCGTGGTTGCCTCGGGGCTCGGGGTGATGGGAGTGGAGCCGCTGGAGGAACTCAGATCATGAGTGAGTCAATGGAGCGGACCCTACGCCCCCCTTTGCTTGATGAAAACGATCGTCCTGGACCGCCGCCGATCATGTCGGAGGAATCCAGACGCTCTTCCAAGGGGCTGACCATTTTTATCGCTGCGTTTGCGCTCGTCGCCTTTGGGGGCATCGTTTGGTACGCCTATGAGCAGGGGCACAGAACAGGCAGCGAGAAAACTGCGCCTTTAATTCGCGCCGACATGGCGCCAGTTCGGGTGCGCCCGGATCAACCTGGCGGGCTGAAGGTTCCGCATCAGGATAAGTTTATCTTCGAGAAGTTGACGGGCGGCGACCCGATCGAAGCGCGTCCAGTGGAACGCCTGTTGCCTCGGCCCGAGCAACCGGGGGCCGCGCCTGTTGCGTCGCAGCAGACCGCTGCAACGCCCAAGTCGGTGCGTACGGCGCGCAAGCTGACAACGGTCGCCAAGGTACCTATGCCAAAGCGCCCGCCACCCGCGACACTATCCGCCCGCAAGGCAACGTCCAGGGCCGCAGGCGCGCCCCGTGTATTGCTGCCACCGAAGCAATCGAGAGGCACTGCCGCCATCCCGTTGGCGCCGAAACCCGCCGGGGCTCCGAAGCCATTAGTAATCGTCAAGAAGGGGCTGGGGTTGAAAACATCACCGACCAAAGCGGCACCTCGCACCGCCGGTGCGACGACAGTCAAGCCGGTGCCTGGCGGTCGATTTAGGATCCAAATTGCCGCGTTCAAAAATGAAAGCACGGCGCGGGCGGCATGGGAGGGTGTTCAAAATGCTAACAAGGCAGAACTTGGAGCGCTTGGCTTGACCATCGAACGGATTAATATTTCTGGCAAGGGTACTTTCTTTCGAGTCCAAGGCGGTCCGCTGGACGAGGTTCGCGCCCAGGCGATCTGCCGGGCTCTGGCTTCGCGAAAACAAGCCTGTATCGTAGTCAGGCGTTGATCCGAGGGCGACGCGCATGAAAGCTTGTATCTTGGGATGCGCGTCAACGTCGCTAAGCGATGACGAGCGACGCTTCTTCAAGGAGGCCGACCCTTTCGGCTTTATCCTGTTTGCCAGAAGCTGCAAGGATCGTGACCAACTGCGCCGCTTGGTCGCGGATCTGCGCAACGCCGTGGGCCGCGATACGCCGGTTCTAGTGGATGAGGAGGGGGGACGGGTTCAAAGGATGAAGCCGCCGCGGTGGCGAGATTCCCCGGCGCCGGGAAGTTTTGGTGAGATCTACGGAAGGAATCCAGCGGCGGCCGTTGATCTGGCGCGGTTTAACGCGCGCCTGATCGCAGACGATTTGCACGACGTGGGCATCGATGTGAATTGTGCGCCGTTGCTTGATCTGCAGGAGACCAATGGCCACGCCGTCATTGGCGATCGGGCCTTCTCATCTGACCCCAAGGCCGTGGTGGATATTGCCCAGGCTTGGGTCGATGGTCTCCAAGACGGTGGCATTCTGCCGGTGGTAAAACACATCCCTGGCCATGGCCGCACCCGTGTTGACAGTCACCATGCGCTACCCGTCGTAGACGCGGCGCTTGACGATTTGGAGGCGCGTGATTTCGCTCCGTTCCGTTCGTTCCGGGACCACCCCGCTGGCATGACCGGGCATTTGCTGTTTCGAGCGATAGACCCAGATAACCCGGCGACGCTGTCGATAAAGGTTATTAGCGAAATCATTCGTGGGAGCATTGGGTTTGATGGCTTGCTGATAACCGATGACCTCTGTATGTCGGCGCTTGACGGTTCGATAGGCGATCGTGCGTCTAGGGCGATTGCGGCGGGTTGTGACGTCGCCCTGCATTGCAATGGTGTTATGGCCGAGATGCGCGACGTCGAAGCAGGGTTCGCTGGGCGCCATGGTCCGTCT
>JAPKDN010000403.1 GCA_028822575.1 Alphaproteobacteria bacterium
TCCTATAATTTCATATATCCTATTTTCTTCATAACCATTATTTTACTTTCTTCATTATATTCAATATTTTCTGGTACATTTACTATACCTAATTGATACACTTATTTTTGCATAAAATATTAAAAAAATTTAATTGTATGCAAGGTAGGCTGCAATCAATCCGACTACCGAAACCGCCGATGATTGGAAAATCTCATGCCCGCTGCCGCCAAATCGCGACGACCGTCAAACCGCATGGTCGGCCTTGAAAAACCCAAGCCCATCGACGTATGTGTTGAGGTCCGGATGCGTCTTCGCCGCACGCTGCTCGGCCTCAGCCAGGAAAAACTTGGTGATTGGATTAGACCAGCATTCTAACATGTTCAGAAATATGAACGCGGCGCGAACCGCATAGGCGCAAGCCGTTTGTACGATTTAAGCCGCGTGCTGAGCGTCCCCAGCGCCTATTTTTACGATGTGATCAATGACCAAGTTAGAGGGCAATCACCAGGTCAATTATATGCCATCAATCAAATATCCGAAATTTACGAAAGCGACCCTGATTCTCTCACCCACCGAGAATCAATTAAGTTGATCAGGAACTATTACCAGCCCGCCGACAAATCCGCCCGTTGCGGGCTGTATGAGCTCGTCAACAGCTTCGCAAAGGCCCATTCAAAAAGGGATAATGGTCGTTTTGATAGCCACCCGCTTGGCTGCAGATCGTTTTAACTTGACCCGGAAAGCCAAAAACGGCAATGACAGCCGCGCTAGCGTTGGTTGGGTCCCGGCCATCGCGCGGACGTTCCGGGATGGCTGGCCGAGATCGATACAGGCGCCTCGGGTTCTCGATTTAATCTACTGAATATCGCTCAAAATCGACGGAGGTGTACCGTGGCCCAAGCAAATTACATTTTCACCAGCGAGTCCGTTTCCGAGGGCCATCCTGATAAGGTTTGCGATCGTATCTCAGATACTGTGGTAGATCTCTATCTTGGCGCCGACCCCCGCAGCCGGGTCGCGTGTGAAACTTTGTCGACGACGAACCGAATCGTTCTCGCCGGCGAGGTGCGTGGGCCCTCCAGCATTACCCACGACACCATCACCGAAGCCGTTCGGGGCGCGGTTCGTGAAATTGGCTACGAGCAGGATGGCTTTCATTGGCGGGACGCCGAAATCACGATCCTGTTGCATGAACAGTCGAGCGATATAGCTATTGGCGTCGATGCCGCCGGCAACAAGGACGAAGGCGCGGGCGATCAGGGGATCATGTTCGGCCATGCCTGCCGTGAAACCGAATCCCTTATGCCAGCGCCGATCCACTACTCCCACGCTATTTTGAGAGGCATGGCTGAGGCGAGACGATCCGGCTCTGTCCGGGGCCTCGGGCCTGATTCGAAAAGCCAAATCAGCTTGCGGTATGAGAATGGCCGCCCGGTGGGGGCCACATCGGTGGTGATCTCAACGCAGCATGACGATGGCTTGGATCAAACGGAAATTCGGGAAATTGTTCGGCCCTTCGTTGAGAATGCCCTGCCTGCGGGCTGGATGTGCCCGGAGGACGAATTCTACGTGAACCCAACCGGCCGTTTTGTGATCGGCGGCCCAGATGGCGACGCTGGTTTGACTGGCCGTAAAATCATCGTCGATACCTATGGGGGCGCTGCCCCCCACGGTGGAGGGGCTTTCTCGGGCAAGGACCCTACGAAGGTTGACCGCTCCGCCGCCTACGCCGCTCGCTGGGTAGCGAAAAACGTGGTCGCGGCGGATCTCGCCGAAAAGTGCACTATTCAGGTTTCCTACGCGATCGGTGTCGCCAAGCCTTTGTCGGTTTACGTCAACACGTACGGTACCGGACAGGTTTCCGAGGAAAAACTAGGCGCGCACCTCCAGGAAGTGGTCGATCTGTCACCACGCGCGATCCGGGAGCGCCTCGGTCTGAGCGCCCCTATCTATGCTCGGACGGCAGCCTATGGGCATTTCGGCAGAGAACCTGAGGCGGATGGCGGATTTTCGTGGGAAAAGCTTGACCTCGTCGACGCGATCAAGGGCCTAAAAGCCTGATCGTCAACGAGGCCACAGCCTTGGTCGCTTCTCACTTGGATCAAACCGCCCGTCGTCAAACGGTCTTTCGTGGACGCCGGCACGGACGCACGCTGCGGGCGCGCATGCAGACGCTCATGCGGGATATGCTGCCGCCGATAACTATCGAACCCGACGCGAGTGATGCCCTCATCGACCCACAATCCTTTTTTGAGAATTCAAAACGGGAGATTTGGATGGAGATTGGCTTTGGTGCAGGCGAGCATCTCGCCTGGCAGGCTGAACGTAATCCCGATGTGGGGTTCGTGGGGTGCGAGCCTTACATTAATGGCGTCGCCAGTCTGTTGCGCCATGCCGCAGATCGAGATCTGTCTAATATCCGGATCCTTCCGGACGACGTCCGTCCCTTTCTGGACCGTCTGCCCGATGGGTGTCTGGCGCGATTGTTCGTTTTGTTTCCGGACCCGTGGCCCAAGCGACGCCACGCGGGCCGGCGGATCGTCCAATACCAGTCATTAGCCACCTTCTGCCGGTTGCTTAGGCCGGGGGGTGAGTTGCGGTTGGCGACCGATGATCCAGGATACCTTCGATGGATGCTGGTGCGAGCAACTGGGCGTTCAGATCTGTGCTGGTTGGTGCGCCGCCCTGGGGATTGGCGGATGCGGCCGGTGGATTGGCCGCAAACCCGTTATGAAGCCAAGGCTATCGAAGAAGGGCGGGCTCCTGCTTTTCTGCGTTTTCACAAGCCGTTATGACGGCGTTGAACTAGCGTTTTCAGGACCAAATTGTCAGAGGTGCAGCCGTCCCTTGACCGAGCTGGACCGCGAGCGAGGGACGAGACCATCCAAGGCGGAATGCCACTGGAAAATTTCCTTGAATGGCTCCTGGTTTCCAGTATAGTCTATAGCTCGATTTCCATCAGATAGCGAATTGTGGTTGGTGGGCCAATGGCCCACTTCTTCGTGCTCGTTATCCAGGAGGCGCATCGCGATCGCGGAGGAGTCAAGTCTCCCGCGAATAGCACCAAATGGGTTGTTGAATGTCGGAAGTTTTGGATCAGAAGGTCGCGGAGATTATTGGCCCCTCGGTGAATGCCATGGGATATGATCTCGTGCGCGCCGCCCTTAACGGTGAACGGCATACGACATTGCAAATCATGGTTGAGCGTGTGGACCGAGCCGAGATGACCGTCGAGGATTGCGCGTCGGTTAGCAGAGCGGTGTCGGCGCTCCTTGATGTCGAGGATCCAATAACGGATGCCTATAATCTTGAGGTTAGTTCGCCCGGCATTGATCGACCGTTGGTCCAGCTTGCCGATTTCGATCGGTTTTCCGGCTATGAGGCGAGAATAGAGCTACGTCAACTGATGGATGGCCGTAAAAAACTTCGCGGCACCCTTCGCGGGGTCGGCGAGGGTGAAAGCGTAACGATCGACACCAAGGGCGATGGGGTCACGATCCCCTATTCCGAAATCAAGGCGGCGAAACTGGTCCTGACAGACGATCTGATCAAGGCCAGTCTCGCGGGTAAACTGTAGATTCAACGAGCAAGGCGAGTCGAAGCGTGTCAATGGAAACAGCAACTTTCCCCAAGATTGAATTGATTCAGGTCGCCGACGTGGTCGCGCGCGAGAAGGGTATCGAGCGCGACGAGGTTCTGGAGGCCATGGAGCAGGCGATCCAGAAAGCCGGCCGGTCTAAGTACGGCCAAGAACATGATATTAGGGCAACGATTGATCGCCAAACCGGTGAAATTAGGCTTGTCCGTTGCACCGAGGTTGTCGCTGAGATTGAGGACGACATCACGCAAATCACCCTCGAGCAGGCGAATAAGCAAGATCCGTCGCTCTCCCTCGGTGATCTGATCGTCGACCCACTTCCGCCGATCGATTTTGGGCGTATCGCCGCCCAGACCGCCAAACAGGTTATTGTCCAGAAAGTCCGTGAAGCGGAACGGTCTCGGCAATTCGCTGAGTTCAAGGACCGTGTGGGCGAAATCGTCAACGGCATCGTCAAGCGCGTCGAGTTTGGAAATGTCACGGTGGATCTCGGTCGGGC
>JAPKDN010000404.1 GCA_028822575.1 Alphaproteobacteria bacterium
CCGCGCGAGCCGGATGAGTTGCGCAGCCTCGTCAACAGATCGCAGAAAAACCTGTTCGTTGACCAGCGCCATGTTTTTGTCTTCCTTGAGGATTTCTATTAGGACGGGGTCACCGACATAGAACGGAACATAAGGAATGTCCCTGGCCACGACGAACGAGCATCTCTCCACGACAGTCGGCGGCGCGACATAAAATGCCTCGGCCGCGCGCATCGCAGCACTGCAGCACCGCCTCACCCTGGTCTATCTCGAAGCAGCCGCCGTCTGAGGCACGCCTCGATCCGTTGGCAGCACCGGGCTGGAGTGACGGCGCTATTTCGTTCGCCCATAAAAAGTCATTTGGGCCGATTCGGAAAGCGAAATTTTAGTCTCGGCGTTATAAGTTAAAACTGCAAGCATGCGCGTCCAGTCGCTCACGTTTAGCACGACACGGTGCATCGCATTTTGCCCCCGGAAAAGCACCAGCGCGCCGGCTTCCATCGCAAGCTACTTCACCGGTATCCAAGCATCGAGAACCGCAGCCACACCGTCAAAATTCATGTCGTCGGCGGCGGCGTTGCGAACCCCGGCGATATACTCGAATTGCCTGCCTTTTTCGGCAGGTTGAATCATGAGCGTGATCGCAAAGGATGAGTTATCGAAATGCCAGGCTAGTTCCTGGCCAGTCTCGGCATAGTGAATGTTGATAGAGGATAGCGGGTCGGCATCCACGAACGGCCCCGCCTCCCCAGATTATCGCATAGGCATCTGCTGAAACAGAACAGCGTTATACAACAACCGCAAGGCCGAATTCGCACGCACAATGTCATCGGCAATACAGCTCTTGGGCAATACAGCTCTTGGATGAGTCGACCTAGCGGTTACGCGTGTAGTCGAACGCGAACGCTCGGTCCGGCGGGCTAAGATACACAGTGTGATTTTGCGAGCGAAAATATGCCTGGTCGCGATTGGCGACGCCCTCGTCGTGGACCGGGAGAACCGCGCCGGCGGTCATGAGCCCACTCAGGACCAGCACGCCGTCCCGGTCCAAGGTTTCCGAGCAGGCCGGTGCGAAAATCGGCGTCTCCAATCGGGAACCGCTTTAAATCGACGATTTGGACCAGCTCCACCATCTCGTCCGACCCGCCAGCCGCTTCTGGCAGATCCTTGAACCGGGGGAGATAATCACCCATCCACAGCACTGACTCTCCGTGGTAGGCGTGAAAGCTCAGCTCGAACTCCAGAGTTGGGAGCGCCGGGGCATAGACATCGATATAGCTGCCCGTGAGATGGACGCTCATCAGGTGGCCACCGCATTTTCGGCAAAATCTGTCGTGGCTCCTCTCCGGTTTTCTTTAAGGTCGCGATTTCATCAACGCCTTGGGTCACGACCACGTCCGAGAGACGCCAAAGACTAAAACCATTGACCTAGGCCGCCGCCCAGGCCCGGCAATCGGTATAGTGAGAATAACTCATTCGAAGTGGTGCGCCGGTAACCTCCACCCGGACCGCATCGCAAAAACACTGGCCCTTCTGGTTGGTTTGATCTTCCGATGCCACGACGTGCTCCGTTGGTAGTTAAAGAGATGCGCCCAATCAAGATGCGAACACCAAATCGTAGGCCAGCTTGGCAGAGGCAACATCCATGATTGCAATACCAATGGAATCATAAATCACCATGCTGCTCTTTGGGGCCGTCTTGATTCCAGCAAAAACCTCGCCAATTTCAGCAAAAATATCACAGCCTGACCCACGGATGTTTCCTGCCTGATCGCAAGCCGCCGCGATAGATTCCACGGTCACCAGATTCGCCATTGCCGCGTCGTCAAGCTCGTGCCCGTCATAGCCGTTCCATCCGACTGCGGTGACGAAGGCGCCGGGCTTGATCCAAACGCCCATGAAGACCGGCTCTTTGGCCGCCGTGGTGCAAGCAACAATATCGGCGTCGCTTACCGCCGCTTCAGCATCACCGCCAAAATAGCGCCAATCTCTTCGGCGACGCCGCGCCCTGTCGCCTCGGTCCGGGACCAGAGCCGGAGCTCACCCAGCGAACGAATAGCGCCAAGAGCCTTAACATGGGCGCGCGCCTGCACGCCTCTTCCCATGATCGTCGTCACCTCCGGCGCTGCGACGGCAAGCTTGCGGCCCGCCGCCGCCGAACCTGCCACCGTTCGCATTTCGGTTATCAACCTTCCGTCCAATACCGCCAGCAGAGAGCCGTTGGCCTTATCGAAGACCTGGTTTATTGCCTGATGCGTCGGCAGGCCCGTGCCGGCGTTTCCGTGATAGAGGGTGACCACCTTAACCGCCATTGCCTCGCCCACTGCCGGCATCGCGGCGATGATCGCGTCATAGCCCGGCACCGGCACCACCTGGCGGACAGGTTGCTCCACCTGACCGGCGGAGAACCCGATCATCGCACGCTCTAGCACGTCAATCAGTGGTACCCATTCTAAGACCTTGGCGATCTCTGTCTCGTTGACAAAGGGGAGTGTCTCCAATCCCTGATAGGACATGCCAGCCTCCTTTGTTTCCAAAGGGCGCGAGCGTCAGCAGGTATAATTCATGCCCAATCGCCCACCATCGGCATAGATTGTCTCGCCGGTGATGTAACTCGCCTTGTCGCTTACCAGAAAGGCGACAATATCGCCGATCTCGCGGGGCTGGCCGATCCGTTTCAGTGGCGTGCGCGACATTACCGTCTCCATCGCCTGAGGATTGGAATTGACGCCAGCCATCATCGCGGTGTCGATGGAACCGGGCCCCACCGCGTTGACCCGGATACCATGCGGCGCTAGCGCGAGCGCGCTTGCCTTGGTCAACTGCATCACCCCGCCCTTAGACGCGCAATAGGCGGCGATCGAGGGGATAGCGACCTGGGCATTGATCGAGGACATGTTAACGATAGAGCCTTGAATACCCGCCGCGATCATCGATTTCGCGGCGCGCTGGCTGGCCAGGAAGGTGCCGATCAGGTTGACGTCTATCACCGATTTGAACTGCTCGACTGAGGTTTCCAGGAAATCGCAGGGCGCGGCGATGCCAGCGCAATTGACCAGGATCGAGACCGAGCCGAGCTCCGCCTCGATACGATCGAAAAGATCAGCGATCTGATCCGGATCTCCCATATCGCAGGCCATGGCGACGGTGGCGCCACCAAGCTGCTTCGCGGCGGCTTCAACGCCGCCCTGGTTGATATCCGCCAGGACGACGCGGGCACCCGCCTCGGCGATGGCTTCGGCCGAGGCGTAGCCGATGCCCTGGGCACCGCCAGTGACAAGCGCGATGGGTGTATCGGACATGAGAGCCTCCGTTTGCGTGAACTAATGTTCGGTTTAAGGTCGTACCGTCACGGCTACAACTCGATCCTAGAGTGCCGAGGGGGGAGGCGAAAACACAGTCCCGTATTCTCACTCACCAACCCCTCAAAACGATTTGAAGACTTGGTTGGCAGTAAAGGCGGTATCGTAGAGCCGCGACATAATCGGCGCCATGGTCGCCTTCTTGGGCTCCGAGATCGGCAGCGGCAGATCCGCCTCCGCACCGCCCGACAAAAGCTCAGCCATGGCCCGGCCGAAAACTGTCCCGGGCGCGATGCCCCGACCGTTATAGCCGATCGGTGTGTATAGCCCCTCGGCGAGTCTATGAATGCGCGGAATATGATCCGGCGTCATGGCGATCTGGCCATGCCAGGCCTTCTCGAAGGTGACCTCGCCCAGATCGGGAAACAGATGTCGCAGTCGCCGGCTGGCCCAGCGTTTCGACAGGCCGCTCTCACCACCACGCACCTTACCCATGGAGCCGATGATCAAGCGACCGAAGGCATCCCGGCGGAGCGAAAACATAATCGATCCGGTATCCCAGAGCCCTTGACCCTCTTTCAGGATATGCGCCACCCGATCACCCATCGGCTCGGACGCAAGCTGAAAATAGTGGATGATGGTGAAAGTGTTCTTCAGGCCGGGCCAGAGTTCATCAGAATAGGCGTTGGTGCCAAGGATGACAGAATTGGCCGTAATTTCCCCGGCCGTGGTCTTAAGGTGCCATTTAGCCCCCTCGCGGGTCAGCTTGGTGACCCGGACACCGGTATGCAGAGTGG
>JAPKDN010000405.1 GCA_028822575.1 Alphaproteobacteria bacterium
GTCAACAGGGGCTCAACATCATGATGTCGATGAAGAGCGCCGGTAAACCGGTCTCATTTATTGAGGACTGCGCGGTGCCGCTGGAGGATTTGGCTGAATATACCGACCGGCTGACGCAGGTATTTCACAAGCACGGCACTGATGGTACCTGGTACGCTCATGCCTCGGTCGGTTGTCTGCATGTGCGCCCGGTCCTGAACATGAAAGAGGGCACCGATGTCGCCAAGATGCGCGCGATCGCCGAGGAAGCTTTCGAAATGGTGCGGCAATATAAAGGCTCGCATTCGGGTGAGCACGGCGATGGCATCGTGCGTTCGGAGTTCCACGAGCCAATGTTCGGCAAGCGTCTGGTCGATGCCTTTAGCGAGGTCAAGCAGGCCTTCGACCCCAAGGGATTGATGAACCCTGGACGCATCGTCGACCCGCCAAAAATGGATGACCGGACACTGTTCCGCTACAAACCGGGATACCGGCCCGAGCCGATCGAGACGGCGCTGGATTGGTCGGATTGGAGCGGGCTCTCCGGCGCGGTCGAGATGTGCAACAACAACGGCGCCTGCCGGACCATGAGCGGTGGGGTGATGTGCCCAAGCTATCGGGTCACCGCGGACGAGCGGCATGTGACACGGGGCCGGGCCAACGCGCTGCGCCTGGCGATCACCGGACAGCTTGGTGCGGACGCGCTGACGTCGGACGCGATGGCCGAGACCATGGATCTTTGCGTCTCCTGCAAGGGGTGCCGGCGCGAATGCCCGACCGGGGTCGACATGGCGCGGATGAAGATCGAGGTGAAGGCGGCCCGTGCCAAACGCCACGGGTTGTCGGTGCGGGACAAGCTGATCGGCTACCTACCGCGCTATGCCGAGGCCGCCTCGCGATTTCATTTTCTCGCCAACTTGCGGGACAAACTGCCGGGCATGCCATGGCTGAGTGAAAAGCTGGTGGGGTTGAGCGCAGCGCGATCGCTGCCGGTTTGGCACGGCGAGCCGTTCCGCGCCGAGGAAGCCTCGGAGGACGCCCAGGAAAAAGACGTCGTACTCCTCGCCGACACCTTCAACAGCTATTTTGAGCCGGAGAATCTTCGTGCTGCTTTGACGGTTCTGGAGGCTGGTGGCTTCCGGGTTCATGTCGTTGACCCGTCACGCGACGGCACCGGGCGGCGGCTGTGTTGTGGGCGCACCATGCTGGCGGCGGGACTTGTCGACGAGGCCAAGAGTGAGGCGGAGCGGATGCTCGCCGCCTATGCTCCCTATTTGGAAGCCGGGATGACCGTGGTCGGACTGGAGCCTTCGTGTCTGTTCACCCTGCGCGATGAGTTTACCGCGATGAAGCCCGGGGCCGAGGCCGATCGCCTGGCCGCCAACGCGATGCTGTTCGAAGAATTTCTGGTGCGCGAGCACGAGGCCGAACGCTTGGTTCTGGATCTGAAGCCAATCGGCGACAAGGTGCTGGTTCATGGCCACTGCCATCAAAAGGCCTTCGCGGCGATGGGGGCGGTGGAAAAAGCGCTGGGTCTGGTCCCCGGCCTCGATGTGTCCGTTATCAATTCAAGCTGTTGCGGCATGGCCGGCGCCTTTGGCTACGAAGCCAACCATCACGCAACCTCGATGGCGATGGCGGAGCTAGATCTGTTGCCGGCGGTGCGGGCGGCCGGAGCGGACACTATCCTGGTAGCCGATGGCACCAGTTGCCGCCACCAAATCCATGACGGCGCGGGGCGCGAGGCGGTCCATGTCGCCCGTGTATTGGAGAGAGCCCTTGCCTAACGATCATCAATTTTCCAAGCCGGCATTGCTTGATGGCAAGGCGATCCCGCCGGAATTGCTTGGGCCTCTGACCGATACGCCCTCGCCCTTGCCGGCCGGGGGGGTCCTGCGCGCGCGCTTGGAACGCGATGGCTATCTGTTGTTGCGCGGTCTGATTAATCCCGGCGATATTCAAGCCGCCCGCGAAGAGGTGTTCGCTCGTCTTGGTGAGGTCGGAGAAATCGCAGCGCCCACCACCGATGGCGTGTTTTCCGGTGAATCTAACCGAGACGCGCTGTACGACGAACGCGGTACCTTCTGGAAATCCACGAGCGAGGGGCCGGCACTGCGGGCGGTCACCAACGGGGCCGCCCTGACACAGGCCACGACAACGGTGTTCGGCGAGCCTTCCGTTGGTTTCGATTATCTGTTCCTGCGCCCCGTGCCAGGTGGCCGGTTCACGCATATGCATTGCGACGCCGGCTTCTTCGCCCGCGCCACCGAGCGGGTGCTGACCTGTTGGATCGCCTATACCGCGGTCGATCTCGATCGCGGTCCGATTTTTGTGGTCGAGGGCTCACATCGTTTCGACGATATACGTTCGCATTTCAGTGGTTTCGACGTGGTCCGGAACAACGATCGCAAGGCCTCGATAGACGAGCATCCCGCCGATTTCGCGCGTGCGCGGGGGACCCGGTTGCTGACCACGCATTTTCGTCCTGGCGACGTTCTGGTCTTTGGTATGTACACCGTGCATGGCGCGCTGGAGCACCATGCCAGTGACAATCGGATCAGATTGACCACGGACATCCGCTATCAACCGGCGTCAGAGCCCAGGGACCCGCGCTATTTCGGAGACAATCCCGGCGGTACCACCGGCGCCGGTTATGGCGAATTGAACGGTGCCAGACCTCTGACCGAGGAATGGCACATCCGCTGAAAGGCGGCCCCCCACCAATTGGAGCACCATCATGAGCCACCGCGCTGGCCCCCATTTCCTGCAGATCCCCGGTCCCAGCAATGTGCCCGGAAGGATCTTGCGCGCCATCGAGCGCCCGACTATCGATCACCGCGGACCAACCTTTCAGACGCTGGCCAAGGAAGTGCTCGCCAAGGTGAAGCCGGTCTTCAAGACCGAGGAGCCAGTGATCATCTTTCCATCCTCAGGCACTGGCGCCTGGGAAGCCGCGCTGGTGAACACTCTCTCGCCTGGTGACAAGGTGCTGATGTACGAGACCGGTCAGTTCTCGACACTTTGGCAAGGACTGGCGGCTCGGATTGGGCTCGAGGCAGAACTGATCTCCGGTGATTGGCGCGGCGGCGTGCGGGCCGATGTAATCGAGGAACGTCTGGTCCGGGACAAGGGTCATGAGATCAAGGCGGTTTGCGTGGTTCACAACGAAACCTCGACCGGCGCGACATCGAAGGTAGGCGACGTGCGCGCGGCGATCGATAACGCCAAGCATCCAGCGCTTTATCTCGTCGACACGATTTCCGGGCTTGGCTCCGCCGACTATCGCCATGATGAATGGGGCGTGGATGTCACGGTCGCCGGCTCGCAGAAAGGTCTCATGCTGCCCCCAGGCCTCGGCTTCAACGCGGTCAGCAAAAAGGCCGTAGAGGCCTCGAAGACCGCGAAATCCGTACGGTCCTACTGGGATTGGAGTGGCCAACTCGCCAGTAATCCGACCGGCAACTTCCCGTATACACCGGCCACCAATCTGCTCTATGGATTGATTGAGGCTTGCGACATGCTGATGGACGAGGGTTTGGACAATGTCTTCGCCCGCCATGACCGCCACGCGGAGGCGACACGACGGGCGGTGCGGACCTGGGGCCTGGAGACCCAGTGTCTGGAGCCGAGCGAACACAGTCCAGTACTGACCGGTGTTATCATGCCCAAGGGTCATGATGCCGACAAGCTTCGGGCGGTGATCCTGGAGAATTACGACATGTCGCTCGGTGCCGGACTCGGCAAGGTCAAGGGCAGAATGTTCCGCATCGGCCATCTCGGCGACTTTAATGACTTGTTGTTGATGGGCACATTGTCAGGAGTAGAGATGGGTCTCGCGGTCGCCGGTGTGCCTCATTCCAAGGGCGGGGTGCAGGCGGCGATGGATTTTATGACCGGGAATGCCTGAAACGCTGGAGTTGAAGCGTGCCCAATCCCATGCGAGTCGTGAATTGTATTCCCATGGTCAGATCGGGCTCTGTGACCGTAATGGCCAGGGACATGGGGCGGGCCCTGCAGACCCTCGGTATGGACGTGATGGACTTGGAATACCTCCAGGGAGAACGTATACCCAGAACGCTCCCCCGCTTTCTGGATTGGC
>JAPKDN010000406.1 GCA_028822575.1 Alphaproteobacteria bacterium
GTTTCAACATTCCAACTTCCTTTCCGTATTCCCCGGCGCTGAACGCCAATCTCAGGGTACGACGATAATTCTATGTTTTAAGATTACCACCGTCACCCCGCATCCCGGAATACAATAAAACTTGAGCTCATTCATCTTGGCCAAGAACAGTGGATCCACCATGGACAAGACGCTCTTTTTGACCAGAGTGACGTTACAACCACCCAGGATCTGGTGACGATTGTAGCGGTTCCAAGGCCAATAGGGTATTTGTCGTGTGATTTTCCACACAAGGCAGCGAGACAATGTTCGAACCCCACACCAAAGACCCCTTCATGCTTTTCAAGGCTTGGTTCGCCGACGCAGAATCATCGGAGGCCAACGACCCGAATGCCATGACCGTCGCCACCGCCGACGCAACCGGCAGACCATCGGCGCGCATTGTACTTTTGAAGGGTGTCGATGAGCGTGGGTTCGTTTTCTACACGAATTTCGAGAGCCGCAAGGGTGACGAATTGGCCGTGAACCCCTTCGTCGCCCTCTGTTTCCATTGGAAATCACTCACCCGTCAAGTACGTGTCGAAGGTCCGGTCGTGAAAGTCAGCGATGCCGAAGCCGATGCCTATTTCGCCAGTCGCGCGCGCTTGAGCCAAACCGGCGCATGGGCCTCTCGGCAATCAAAACCACTCGCTAGTCGAGACGCCCTACTGGATGCAGTCCGGGAAACCAAAGGCCAATACGAGGGTTTGGATATCCCACGTCCACCCTTTTGGACTGGCGCGCGTGTTACCCCAATTCGCATCGAGTTTTGGCACGATGGAGAATACAGGTTGCATGACCGGTTCGTATTCACGCGCGAATACGAAGCCCAAGAATGGACGATCACCCGACTTAATCCATAGTCAAGAAAGAACACCAGAGAGTCTAAAATCCAAGAAATTGAAACGCATGATAAGGTGGGTGCGGTTTACTTTATTGAGTTTTCTTTCCGTCACCAGCATTATTGACTCCGCTGGCGTGGGGGAGCTCGGCCTTATGGTCGCCGTCTCTGAATAGACAGGCGGCTCCGTACCCGGCACAGGCATCTGCACCATGCATGGCGGCAAGGGGATGTCTCCCACGATCAAGATCACTTACATTCCCGCGTGCACGGACCGGCCTAGTGACCAAATTTACCGGCCATGATTGGGGGGCAAAGACGCCCACGGCTTATTTTGTTGTGAAAGTCGCACGGACAGGCACTTCAATCCCGATTGTATCCTTCAAGGGCAAGGTAGACGCGTTGCTGGCGAAGTTCGAGAAATTTCCAATCGTCAAAGCGCTCCATGCGGGGGGCTATCTTCGATCCTGTTCCAGTGCCGGTGGCAATCAATATTACGTGACAGTCAGCACGGAGAATGCTGAGGATAAGGGTCTAGCCAACGGCAAGCTGGTTTATGGAAACTTCTAGTCGCGGCGAGCAATCAATTACCGCAGGACTGGCTCCAAGCGCAAAATTCGACCTCGGTCCGAATCCGTCAGCAAATAAACATAGCCATCCGGTCCCTGGCGAACGTCGCGAATTCGCTCGCCGATATCGGCTACGATGGACTCCTGGCCCGTGACTTGATCACCATTAAGCGTAAGTCGCACCACCATTCGAAATTTGAGCGCACCGACCAAAAGATCACCCCGCCATTTTGGAAACTTATCACCCGTATAGAAAGTCATACCGGACGGCGCGATCGACGGGTCCCAATAATGAACCGGCTGTTCCAGCCCCGGCATGCTTCCACCAACACCGATCCGGGCACCCGAATAATGGGTGCCATAGGCAATCACCGGCCAGCCATGGTTGCCGCCGCGTTTGGGGATATTTACCTCGTCCCCGCCACGCGCACCGTGTTCGTGAATCCAAAGCGCTCCGGTTTCCGGGTGAATTGCAGCGCCCTGTGGATTGCGGTGCCCATAAGACCAAATCTCGGGCCGGTGCCCATCGCGACCGACGAAAGGGTTATCGGCCGGAATTCGACCATCGGTGTGAATACGAATCACCTGGCCTCGATTAACGCTGGGGTCCTGTGCACGAGCACGTTCACCACGCTCACCGATGGTGATGAACAGCATCCCGTCGGGTCCCAACGCCAGACGGGAGCCAAAATGGATTCGACTGGTCGATTTAGGTGTTTGGCGAAACAAAATTTGGACGTCCGAGACCCGGTTTCCGATCAACCGTGCCCGAGCCACCGCTGTCCGAGCCCCATTCACCGCAGGTTCTGCAAAAGAAAAATAGATTGTTTCATTTTCTGTGAAATCCGGGTCGACCAGAACGTCGAGCATGCCACCCTGGCCATCGCTGAAGATTTCGGGCAGCCCTTGAATCGGAGGCGACAAGGAGCCGACGACAGAAACAAACCTCAATCTCCCCGGCCGCTCAGTTACCAACATCCGACCATTCGGCAACCAGGCCAGCGACCAGGGCTTGACCAACCCCTCAGTAATGGTGACCACGCGGAGCTGGTAGTGTTTGGTCTCATAGGTTTGAGCGTGCGCCAACTCGGTGGGCATTGAGAAAAGCGCGGCTAAAAGTACCGGGCGCAAAATATGTTTCATGACGTTCCACTACCGCCGTTGACCTGTTCACTGAAGAGCATAGACTCCGCCACATGAATGATCCTCGAAAAACCCTCCTGCTCACCGGCGCTAGCCGCGGTATTGGTCACGCAACTGTCAGTTTCTTCAGTCAGCGTGGCTGGGAAATCATCACCTGTTCCCGCGAGGCACCGCCAGAGGAATGCCGACGCGATCCCAACTGGTCACACCATATAACGGCGGATCTAGGAAATTCCGAAGGCATTGATGCCTTCATCATCGAGGCAAACCAAATATTGGATGGCCGCCCTTTGCATGCGTTGGTGAATAATGCGGGATGGTCACCGAAATCTCCGTTCAAGGAGCGGCTTGGGTGCCTGAATGGAGACATTGATGCCTGGAGACAGGTCTTTGAGCTGAACTTCTTCGCTCCGTTGCGTCTGTCTCGCGGTCTCGCGGCGGCCCTATCACGCGGCAAGGGCGCGGTTGTCAACATTACGTCGATCGCCGGGCACTCGATCCACCCGTTCGCCGGTTCAGCGTATAGCACCTCGAAAGCTGCCCTTTCAGCGTTAACACGTGAGCTCGCGAACGAGTTCGCCGATTTGGGTGTCCGCGTGAACGCCGTCGCCCCAGGCGAGATTGAAACGGCGATGTTGTCACCGGAGACGGAAGTCCTGATTCCGCGCATTCCCTTGCATCGACTGGGAGAGCCGAAGGATGTCGCATCCACGATCCACTATCTTTGCTCGGAAGACAGCACCTATGTCACGGGTACCGAAATTTTCGTCACCGGGGGCCAGCATCTTCTATAGGTGGCGAAAATCAGAAGGTCGGCAATGGCGCGATTGGATCAGAAAAAGCGCTAGCCGCCGGCAACGGCAGCCATAAGGTAAAAGTTAGCAGCCATTTGGGCTTTTCCGCGTCTGTAGATGCTACCAGCGCGCTTTTAGACCGGTCTCCCCTGTGTCTTCGATCATACACTCACCGTCGACCTTAACTCATCATTTGGATCATGGAAATCCCGCAACACAAACTAGTGCAGGCAATTTGGCCTTCGATCAACGCAGCCGAATACGGCGCGGCGAGAAAACAGACCAGACCCCAGGCATTATATCAACACCCCTAGATTGAGATTCACTTTCAGGATGCCCATATCTAGAGATCTACGATTAGTCTTACGAACACGTGGGGGTTCTCTATGGCTGTGGCGATTAAACTTCGAGACGACGACGATATCCTGGCGTTGCGTGATTTGGCGAAGCAGTCTGATGAGAGGAACCAGACGCGGCGTCTGCTAGCCTTGGCGGTTATTTATGACGGTGGGTAGCGACGCGATGCGCCAGGTGGTCCGGGACTGGGTGCTTCGGTTCAATGCCACGGGGCCGGCGCACCTGATTGACTGCAAGGCGCCGGGACAGGCGGCGAAGGTGGAGGCCGCCTCGCAGGACTAGGCCGAACAGGTCGAGCGCGGCCCGATACCGGTGGTGGCCAGGGTGGTGCGCTGGCGATGC
>JAPKDN010000407.1 GCA_028822575.1 Alphaproteobacteria bacterium
TCTTGTGGTGGCGGGTTGTGCGATCCTCGCGGCAGTATGCGAGAATTGGCGGGTTGGTCGGCTACGCGTAGCCGACCGCGGGGTTCGAGAGGGTATTTTGTTTGGGCTGTTGAACCGGCTTAGCTAACCACTGATGTATCGGAAAATTAATGGACGGCGCTAAAAAAAGTGGGGGAGACCGCAAACGGGGCAGCGGGGCCCGCGCCGCGACGGTGCGTTTAAAGACGGCTAAGGGCAGGACCATTTCCTCCCAGCGATGGCTTCAGCGCCAATTGAACGACCCCTATGTGCAGGAAGCGCAACGCCTTGGTTTCCGATCGCGTTCCGCCTTTAAGCTTCAACAATTGGATGATCGGTTCCGATTCCTAGCGTCTGGGCAACGTGTTGTCGATCTCGGGGCGGCGCCTGGCGGGTGGACCCAGGTGGTTGCGGCTCGGGTCCGGGTGGGAGCTGGAAGAGGTCGTGTCGTCGGTTTGGATATTCTTGAAATGGAGCCGCTGGTGGGGACTGAGGTCCTGCAGGCCGATTTTATGACGGATGAGGGCCTGGCTGAGTTGACAAGCCTGCTGGGTGGCCCGGCGGATTTGGTCTTGAGCGATATGGCAGCTCCGACCACCGGGCACGCGCCGACGGATCACTTGCGCACCACGGCGTTGTGCGAAGCGGCGTTTGATTTCGCCGAGAGTGCCCTTAACCCCGGCGGTGCCTTCGTCGCCAAGGTTTTTAAGGGCGGCAGCGAGGTTGAACTTTTGCGTCGGATGAAGCTTGCATTCAAGTCCGTGCGGCATGCCAAGCCCGCCGCGAGCAGAACCGAGTCGCCCGAGACCTATGTCGTAGCCATGGGGTTTCGAGGCGAAATGGTCTCTTTGCAGAGGCGCTAAACCCATATTGAGCAAGGCGTGGCGAGGTTGTCTTCGTGTCATGTCAAATGTCGCTTGGCTAGCGCGCGTTGGCCTGTATAGTACATTGCCACCGTCGCAAACGGAGGCCCCAAATGCAGATCCGCGAAGCCCTGACCTTCGACGACGTGCTCTTAGAGCCCGCGCGGTCATCGGTATTGCCGAATTTGGCCGATACATCGACCCATCTCACATCTGAAATAAAGCTTGGTATACCCGTTATCTCGGCGGCAATGGATACCGTGACTGAAAGGCGCCTGGCCATTGCCATGGCGCAACTGGGCGCCTTGGGTGTGATTCATAAGAACATGACTGCCGAACAGCAGTCGGCCGAGGTTCGGGCGGTAAAGAAGTTCGAGGCGGGGATGGTGGTCAACCCATTGACGATTCACCCGGATCAGTCTCTCGCCGAAGCGCTTGATTTGATGGACCGGTACAAGATCAGCGGGATCCCGGTCGTCCGACGGCGCACCGACCGGCTCGCCGGAATTCTGACCAACCGTGATGTCCGCTTCGCGACCGATCGCAACCAGTCGGTTCGAGAATTGATGACCAAGCGGGTGATTACGGTGTCGGAGGATGTAACGCCTGGTGAAGCGCGCCGGCTCCTTCATAAGCATCGCATCGAAAAACTGATCGTGGTCGATGGCGATCAGAAATGCGTCGGCCTGATTACGGTCAAGGATATCGAGAAAGCGGAGAACCATCCCGATGCTTGTAAGGACGAGCAGGGCCGGTTGCGGGTCGCAGCGGCGACGGGGATCGGCGATGAGGGGCTCGCGCGGGCCGAGGCCTTGTTTGACGCGGAAGTCGATCTGATCGTCATCGATACTGCTCATGGCCACTCTGAGAACGTGCTTGCTTCGGTGCACCAGATTCGCAAGCTGTCGAACTACACGCAGATCATCGCAGGGAACGTCGCCACAGGAGACGGGGCTAGAGCGCTGTTGGATGC
Source organism: Alphaproteobacteria bacterium (assembly GCA_028822575.1). The sequence continues at coordinate 1,855 of JAPKDN010000407.1, forward strand.
TGGCGCGGACGCGGTGAAGGTCGGCATCGGCCCAGGTTCTATCTGCACAACCCGAATGGTCGCTGGGGTTGGAGTGCCGCAATTAACCGCCGTGGTGGATGCCGTGGAGGTTTGCGTCAAAGCCGGGATCCCAGTGATCTCGGACGGGGGTATTAAATATTCTGGTGATTTAGCGAAAGCGATCGCCGCTGGCGCTGATTGCGCGATGATCGGCTCGCTTTTCGCTGGGACCGACGAAAGCCCGGGTGATGTTTACCTTTATCAAGGCCGTTCCTACAAGGCCTACCGTGGAATGGGTTCGATCGGCGCTATGGCGAGAGGTTCGGCCGACCGCTACTTCCAGGAAGAAGTGTCGGATCACTTGAAATTGGTTCCGGAGGGGATTGAGGCTCAAGTGCCGTATAAGGGGCCAATTTCTACTGTTGTTCATCAACTGATTGGCGGTTTGAAGGCGGCGATGGGTTATACGGGAAATGGGACGATCAAGGACATGCAGGCCAATAGTAAGTTCTTAAGGATTACGAACTCTGGACTGCGGGAGAGTCATGTTCATGATGTCTCGATCACCCGCGAAGCGCCAAACTATAGGCCCAACTTGTGATACCCGCCGCCCGGATCGCGGCGGTGATCGACGTCTTGGAAGCTGCGAAACGAGAGAAAGTCGCGTCTGATAGAATTCTGTCCGAGTTTTACCGGCGCCGTCGTTACGCGGGCGCCAAGGACCGAGCGTCGATCAACGCGAGGGTTTATGGTGCCGTGCGAAGACGCATTCGTTTGGATTGGTGGCTGGCGCGCTATGACACGGAAGCTACGCCACGATCCCGCGTGCTTGCTGATTTGGCTTTGAGCGATGCGAGGTCGATTGAGGAAGCGTCTGCGTTGTTTGATGGTTCGGAGCACGGTCCTGCGGCGTTGAGCGAGACGGAACAAAAACTGTATGGGCAGCTTCTTGGGAACCCATTGGAGCATCCGGACGCGCCGGTTTGGGTGCGATGCGAATGCCCGGAATGGATCGCCAACAAGTTAGCGCCGGCCCTTGGAGACCAATTTGAAAGCTGTCTTGAGGCTTTGACCTGTGAGGCGAGCTTCGATTTGCGGATTAACCCCATCATAACAAGCGATCGGGAGTCCGTGCGAGCGGCCCTGGCTAAAGGCGAATTGGAGACCGAACCGACTGCCTATTCACCTTTTGGTTTGCGAGCGTTGGCACGGCGCCGCATCAACGGCATGAAGCCTTTCAAGCACGGCGTGATCGAGGTTCAGGACGAGGGCGCCCAATTGGCATCGCTGCTGGTGGCGGCGAAGCCGGGAATGCAGGTGGCGGATTTTTGTGCCGGTGCTGGCGGTAAGACTCTCCTTGTCGGTGCCACGATGGCCAACAAGGGCCGGGTACTGGCGATGGATGTTGGGGCAGACCGGTTGGAGCGGGCTGCGCCGCGGATCGCGCGGGCCGGGTTACACAATGTTGAGCGCCGGGTTCTGAAGAGCGAAGACGATCGATTTCTCAAGCGCTGGGCCAAACGATTCGATCGGGTATTGGTCGACGCGCCTTGTACCGGAGTTGGCACATGGCGTCGCACACCCGAGGCGCGCATGCGTTATACCGAGTCGGATTTGATTGACATGATTGGGTTGCAGGATCGGATCCTCTCCAGCGCCGCCCGTCTTACCAAGCCTGGTGGGCGGCTTATCTATGTCACGTGCTCCCTATTGCCCGAGGAAAACGAAGACCGGGTGAATGCGTTACTAACGCGCCGGGGTGACTACCGGGTGCTGCCTGTGGCCGAGGTTTGGCTGGAGACCGTCCAGGCGCTTGGTGGCTCTGAATGCCCGAAATCCGGGAATTTTTTGCGTCTTACGCCGGATCAACACGGAACCGATGGTTTCTTCGTTGCAATCCTGGAGCGCCAGGAATCAGAGTAAGGAACACCTCGGTTCGTCGGGATCATTGATTCTCGGCTTTGTGCCGTGGAAATAAACCTTCCTTCCATCATGGACAGCCATTTTGATTCTGACCAAGGGCTCGCCCCGATTGATGCGGGTCATCGTCCAAATGGGCGACCCACAGTATTTCTGCGTCACAGTTTAAGAAGGCAAGGTCGTCAGATGTTGCCACGGTGGTGCGCAACGCCGCGCTCGCGACCCCACGCGTCGTCGTCGCTGAGATCTATACGTGGCATGTGGGTCCAAATTTCTGAG
>JAPKDN010000408.1 GCA_028822575.1 Alphaproteobacteria bacterium
GCCGTTTTCAATTCCTGGCAGAATAGCGATCTGGGCAGAGCCGTTGGCAACCGCTTCAATGGCCGCAGCCGCGCTATCCGTGATGCTGATTGTTGACGCGGTACCGCAATATTCGCGCGCCAGGTCATTTGTCGATGGTTCGGGAGAGAACACCGACGCCGTGATCGAGACCTGCTGGTTTAGATTAGCGCTCAGGATCTCGCGCCAAATACGCGCGACAGAGGCGATCGCCAATGGATCCCGGTTGCGCGCGGCCAGGCGACGCATGATCTGGGCTTCGCGACCCGGACGCAGATTGGGACCCTTGGTGCTCTCACCAGCCTTGGCCTGGGCGACTTCGCGGCCTATCTCCACGCGCCGGATCAACAGATCGTGCAAATCCACGTCAATTTCGTCTATTTCACGTCTGAGCTCATCCAATGTCGCCACGACACATCCCCGGCAGGCCCACGACATAAAGATAGCCGGTTCTCGTGGACCAAGCGTTAGGATTAATCCGGCGATTGCCCGATTGCAAGCGGGCTGGACATTGCGGAGCCTTCTTGGCTGGAGCCAAGCGTCGAGGTCGCCGGAATTCGTGCCGCGGGCGTCGGCAAAAGGGCCCGCGCCCGAGCCCCCAATGGGCGTGGTTTCGTGGTGGCGTAAATTTGCTTGCTGGCCTCGATAATTACCACGCCGCCAAGCTGTTTGAACCAGCGGGCGCCAATATCCTCGATCCCATACGCCGAGCGCCGCACCACCGGCCAGGGATAGGGTGGCACGTAGAGCGCGCGTGTGGTCAGGGTCGGCGTGAACATATTGGCTCGAAGGACGCGGGAAAGTTGTGATGGGGAGTAGGGGTGTCCATGCCCAAAGGGCGTGCGCTCAAGCCTAGACCAAAGCCCGCGCCGGTTCGGAACCACCACCAACAAGCGGCCATTACCAGCGAGTACACGCCAAATTTCTTGTAACATCGATCGTAATTGCTCGCTGCATTCCATTCCATGGACCAGCAATACCCGGTCGACAGAAACATCCTGGAGCGGCAACTCGCTTTCATCGGCGAGCGCGACGAGGTTGCGACCCTCGCGCGGCCAATGCAGAACGCCCTGCTGGGCCGGCATCAGCGCAAACACCCGCTCGGCCTCGTCTCGGAATGGCCTGAGATAGGGCGTCGCGTAGCCCAGGCCCATCAAGGTCATGCCGTCAACATTCGGCCAGATGCCGCGTATGCGCCGCCGGATCAGACGGCGCGCGACTTGGCCCAGATTGGTACCATAAAAGTCCCAGAGATCGACAGCATCGTTGTACATTTCCGCTCCGTCGGCGCCCGTGACCTTAGCCTACGCGGTAGGTCTTGATCAGATCCGGGTCCGGTTCGATCCCAAGGCCTGGACCCGACGGCGCGCCGAACACGCCATCAACCGGGTCATAGATGCCGCCGGCATAGAAGTCGGCCTCAGGATTAATGAAGATGCGTTCTATCAAGCCAGGGTTTGGTAGCGCCTGCGCCAAATGCAGGGTCGCCAGGAAACCTGGGCCAAAATACGGAGAGTGTGGCATGATCTGGACGCTAAACTGCTCACAAAGCGTCGCCACCTTGCGAAATTCTGTGATGCCGCCGACCTTTGTGACGCTGGGCTGGGCAAAATCGACGGCGCCGGCCTCCAGCATGTTGCGAAACTCGAATGCCGTGCAGGCATTCTCGCCCGCTGCGATGGCCACGCCGGTATCCTCGCGCAACCTGGCGAGCGCCCGATAATCCTCCGGCGGATTAATCGGCTCCTCGAGCCAATGAATGTCGTAATCCGCAAAAGCTAGGGTCATTTCCCGCGCCTTATCCAGCGTCCAGGGGCAATTGGTGTCGACCATGATCTTCAATTCGTCACCACCCGCCTTGCGCGCCGCCGCAACTTCCGGCACCGCGATCTCGTGCAGCTTCACCAGACCATAACCCAGGCTGGTCGCGTGGTTGATCCGATCAGCCACCAGTTCGGGTTCCTCGTAACGGAACAGGCTGGCATAAGCCGGGACGCCAGTATCTCCCGCGGCCCCAAACAGGCGATAGAGTGGCACGTTTGCCGCCTTACCGGCGATATCCCAAAGCGCGATATCGATGCCAGAGATCGCGAACATGGTGATCCCGTAGCGCCCAAAAATATGGAGCCCCTGCTGCAAATCATGACTGATTCTGGCGATGTCTCTCGGATCCCGGCCGATCACCCGGGGCGCCACCATATGTTTGACAGCTTCGGCGACCGCCCGGCGGCATTGAAACGCGAAGGCATCCCCCCAGCCGGTAATACCGACATCGGTTTCCACCTTGATCAGACAGAAATCGAGTTTTCCCCAGTTCAGGAAACCGACCTCGCCTTTGGTTGAAACGCCCCTATCAAAGGGCATTTCAAGCTCGATGACTTCCACATTCGTAATCTTCATGGCAATAGCCTCCGCCTTGCGTGGCTGGATCATAGTCCCGGCCTTGGCCGATGCGAAGGGTTGATGCTAGGTTGCCTACCCCGCTTCAGGTAATTCAGACACACGGAGAACACCGCATGGCCCCGTTCGAGATCGTCCTGGTTCCCGCAATGTCGGATAACTACGTCTACCTTGCGCACGATCCAGAAACCGGCGTGACCGCCGTAGTCGACCCCTCCGAGGCCGAGCCGGTGGAAGCCGCGTTGGACGCCCGGGGTTGGAAACTCACCCATATTCTCAACACCCACCACCATCTGGACCATACCGGCGGGAACGCACAACTCGCTAACCGCTTTGGCGCGACCTTGATCGGGCCGAAATCCGAGACCACGCGAATCGCCGACATGGATTTAACGGTTGTTGAGGGTGATACCATTGACGTCGGCGGCCATAAGGGAGTTGTCTTTGAAACACCGGGTCATACCAAGGGCCATATCGCGTTTTGGTTCGCCGATTCCGACGCACTATTCAGTGGGGATACCCTGTTCGCGCTGGGATGTGGCCGAGTTTTCGAAGGCACCATGGAGCAAATGTGGGCTTCGATGCTGAAGATGCGATCAGTGCCAACCACTGCCCGGATCTATTGCGGCCACGAGTACACGCTATCAAATGCCAAATTCGCGCTCAGCGTGGATCCAGACAATGCCCGCCTCCAGGCCCGCACTCGAGAATTCGAGGAAATGCGCGGGCGCGGCGAGCCGACGATCCCCACGGTGCTGGCGGACGAGCTTGATACCAACCCGTTCCTGCGCGCCGATGATCCGGTATTTGCCGCTGCGATTGGCATGCCTGGCGCCGACCCGGTCGCGGTCTTTGCCGAGGTGCGCGCCCGCAAGGATAATTTCTAATCCCCTTTCAACACCTTCAATCCGGGCATCAAGCCCGGATCCCAACTCAGAGGCATGTGTGATGAAACTTTTCCACGTCGGCAGCTCGCCATTTGTTCGCAAGGTGATGGTGGTGGCGCACGAGGCCGGTCTAGTCAGCAAACTGGAACTGCTGGATGGCGGGACCACGCCGATTGAGGCCAACCCGATCCTGGCCAAGTCCAATCCGGTTGGCAAGATCCCGACGCTGATCCTGGATGATGGGACCGCCTTAGCGAATTCGCCGGTGATTTGTGAGTATCTGGATAACCAACATTCTGGCGCCAAGATGTTTCCGGCCGTCGGGCCGGCGCGATGGGAGGCTTTGCACCTGCAGGCGATCTGTGATGGTCTGATGGATGCCGCTGTGAATAACCGTTACGAGACCATGGTCCGTCCGGAGGGCCTGCGGTGGGCTGATTGGAGCGCTGGGCAGTTGGCAAAGGTCGACCGGGTCGTCAACTCATTGGAAGCGGCGGCGCACAGTTTGGGCGATAAGGTCGATATCGGCACCATCAGCGTTGGCTGCGCCTGTGGTTATCTCGATTACCGCTACGACGACCGCTACTGGCGGGGCAGCCACCCTAAGCTTGCGGCCTGGATCGCCGAGTTCGAGCAGCGCACGTCGATGCAGGCGACTATGCCACCTAAACCCTGAGGGCCACTGAATTCCCAAGGGTTGCTTTGCCCCGGTCATTTCAAGGCTTTGAGATAGTCGGCGATATCCGC
>JAPKDN010000007.1 GCA_028822575.1 Alphaproteobacteria bacterium
CTTCCGTGACATTGGTGAGGTAGGTATTTCCGTCGCCTCGGGATGTTGATATCTAGCGATCACCCCAGGGTGGATTGGGCCAAGACGTTTCGCGAATTCGGAGGTTTGCCGCGCCCCTAGAGACTGCCCGCGAAACACCAGGACCGGATTGTCGCAAAACACCGCCTGGATCGCGCCCAAGATGTCTTGTGATAAAGGTTTCGACAAATCAACATCGACGATTTCCCTGCCAAGGGTATCGCCCAGCAAAGGGCCGAGGATTTCTTGCACCCCCATGGACCTCAGTCCTCGGGGCGAAAACCCAGGATACGTTCAAAACGGCCCTGGTATGCAGGCCAGACCTCGGGGTTGACCAGGCGCGGAGGCCGTTTGCCGCGAAGAATATCGATCCATTGCTCGGCCGCGCCGACGGACATATTTCGGTTAGCCTCGGTGGTAATGCCCGCGTGGTGCGGCGTGACCAATACATTGTCGAGCGCCATGAGAGGGTGGTCAGGACCGGGCGGCTCTTCCCAGAAGACATCCACGCCAGCGGCCAGGATGTCACCCTCGATCAGGGCCTTGGCCAGCGCCGCCTCGTCCGTTATGCCGCCCCTGGCGGTGGTGACGAAGACCGCCGTGTCCTTCATGGCCCGAAATTCTTCGGCGCCGAACATGCCTAGGGAGTCGTCGGTCCTCGGGCAATGCAGAGTGACAAAATTCGATTCCCGCAACAGTGTTGGAAAATCCACCTTCTCGGCGCCGCGGCGGGTGATTTCCTCGCCATCCAAAAGCGGATCATAGGCAATGACACGCATGTTGAAAGCCACCCGGCAGAGCTCGGCGGTGCGTGTGCCGATTTTGCCGATGCCGACAACCCCGAGGGTTTTCCCCAGCAGCTCGACCCCGCTAAGTTCCATCCGATCAACGTTGGTTTCGCGCCGCAATCGCCGGTCCGCCTGTATCATCTGTTTGGAAAGGGCCAGCATCATGCCGAACGCATGTTCGGCCACGGATTCCCTGTTGGTACCGGTCTGGTTCACGACCGCGATTCCCGCGGCGGTGCAAGCCGGCACGTCAACCACGTCGTAACCCGCGCCGGTGACCGAAACAGCCACCAGATTGCCTGCCCGTTCCAGGAAGTCCGAATCAGGAAACCACGGCGCGACCAACTCCGTCCTCGGTTGCACCTGGTATCCATGGGCGCGGGCGACGGCCGTCTCATTCTCTTGGATGTCGCCATCGTAAGTCAGACGGTCCACTTGGATGTCGTCTGCCTGGGAAAGCGTCGCAAGCGCGGCCGGCGCATCCATCCAATCCTCGAAATATATTAAGCGGTGGGCGTTTTCGGTCATTTGGGCCACATTCACCTTTTAGTCTGGGGGAACGTCACATGGGAATAGCCCTAGATCAGGCGTATCCGACGATCTTTTCAATTCGACCATATTAAATCAATACACCAACACGCTCTTCGCCATGGACCGCCTTGGCGCACCAAAAAGCCTTTCCCGGTTAAACTTGGAATTGCGGCATGAATGGAATATCCGTGGTCCCGATGTCGAGATCCATTTGGCTAAGGGTCGTGGTGACCTGCCCCCTGTGATGGGTCTGGTGGTTCAGCATATAAACGACTAGAACCCGCCGGGACACGGTCCGGGTGACGCCGTCCACTTTGCTTGTATCGGTGAGCTGCTCCTCCAACCAACGCGCGTCCAACGTCGAAGACCACTCACGCATACGCTTGTCCAAGGACGCCCGTGATCGCCGGTCATCGAAGTTGTCAGGCACGTCAACGCCAAGCGCCAGCACCACGGCGGGGTCTCCGGTAAATCGAGCCATGAAGGCCAGGTCGCCATACAGGATATGATTTAACGTAGCGTGAATAGAGCCGAAGAACGCGCCTCTATCCCTTTTGCGGTCAACATCGTCGATGGAACGGCATAGATCGAACAATCGTTGGTTCATCCACGCATTATAGTCCGTCATCACCCAACAGTAGTCAGCGGTAATCATGGCCTCGTCCCCGATGTCGTCCCTGTTACGTTATTTCCAGTCGGAACCGGACCGCTAGCAGGCAAAAGCGGTCGATCCTGCTCTAGGGAATCAGCCATGTCGCCGTCGCCAGGCCTTGATCGTCGAAGGTGAAGTGGGCCCTCCGATGGCCGGTATTGTCGAGCAGCACCCAATCGATGGCTTTGAGCTTCAGGACAAGCACGGCGAAATTATCCCAACCCACCACGGATTCATCGCGTGAAGGAAGACGGCCGTCCACGCCCTCGCGGCCGCTGCTTGGCTTTTCGATTTCTTGGCCCGGAGGGCGACCGGTCAGATAGCTAAAACGACTGGCCAGATCGACGTCTTCCCAGGCACGCCTTGCCAGATCGTCCCCGGCATGGACCGAGACCTTCCCGGACAACCGCAACTGCAATTCCCGCGACTTGTCCCAGAAGACGCATTGCGCGCCGGGGGTTCGGCGCATCTCCGCAACTTTCGGGGTTCGGGCATCCGTGTGAATTGTCAGCGCGTGGATTTCGGCTTGAAACGCTCGCATCATCACCGTTCTGGCTTGTGGGCTTCCGTCCAGCCCGACGGTCGCCAAGGTCAAAAGCCGCGCCGGGCTGGCACGTCTGCCCGCCGCCGCCAAAAGCGCTTCGTGAGCGAAAGCCAGGGCGGCGCTCAAGTCATTCGTGTGATCAACCGTCACGACCCACCCGTCCCAACCGTTTGATGTGTCATCCAGCACCCTCGACATACGAGGCGACGACAGTCGTTTCCTGGCCAAGAACGCGGCGCGCGGAGCGAGAACATCATTGACAGCATCAACGCGCCGTCCATCCGCCGTCGACGACCAGACTTGTCCCCGTGATCATCGCCGCGGCCGGCGACGACAAAAAGACGACGGCGCCCACGACATCCTCGATGCGCGCCAAATGGCCCATCGGGATGCTATCGATAACATCCTTACGCAGCACAGGGTCGGCGAGCGCCGGTCGTGTCATCGGCGTGTCGACCCAGGTCGGCCCAACCGAATTCACTCTAATATTCTCTTCGGCCAGCTCGATCGCCATCGCCTTTGTCAGGCCCTCGAGTGCATGTTTTGTCATCGTATAAACGCTCCGGCCCCGCATCGCCACCCGACCAAGCTGAGAGGTAATGTTGACAACGGCACCGCCCCTCTTGCGCCGATCGGTATCGTCCAACATACGGCGGACGGCGGCCTGCGCCACAACGAAAGCGGCACGAACGTTGAGTTGCAAAAGCCGGTCCAATGCGTCGCTTTCAAAGTCAACGAAAGGTCGCGGCACGTTCGTTCCCGCATTGTTGATCAGGATATCCAACCTCGGCAGCGCCTTGAACACCTCCCGCGTGGCCGCTTCGTCGGTGACATCCAGAGCGATAGCGCGAGCGCGCCCACCAGCTTCGCGAATCTCCGCCGCGACGGTCTCGATTTCCGCCCCGGTTCGCGCGATCAGCACCGTTTCCGCCCCAGATTGCGCCAAGCCATGCGCGATCCCAACACCCAGCCCGCGCCCGGCCCCGGTAATAACCGCGGCACGTCCATCCAATCGAAACGTCGGTAGATCCTTCATCCCAGCTTCATCCCTGATGGTGTGTGTTCAGCCAATCTTAAAGTCCGAAACAAGATCCCGTCCTATAAATTCTTGATATCATTTCACCAGCCGGAAAATTCAGTTCCCGCTTGTTCCTTGGCGTGGCTCGACGGCGTTTCTATACTTCTTTCAAACATCGGGACGCGGGAGAGTACGGGATGGCCATCGACTATGAGAAGCGAAACGGGATTGCTTACATCACGCTGAACAACCCCGAAAAAGCCAATATTCTGGACAAGGCGACGTCGGACGATATTTCCGCGGCCTGGATCGATCTTTGGGAAGACCGGGATATCCGCTGCGCTGTCGTGACTGGAAAAGGGGACCGGCATTTTTGCGGTGGCCATAATTTGGCGACGCGTCCCGACCTAACGGAAGAGGATCGGGAATACCTGCGGACCCAACGAATCTATTGGCCTTTGGCGGGCACGGTGCACGGCCAATCAACCGGCGTCGATGGCCGCATGGGCGATCATTACCCCCGGGTCTGGAAGCCGGTCATCTCCGCCGTGAATGGGTGGGCGGCGGGCGCCGGTCTTTATATGGTGTTAGCCTCGACCGATATCCGTCTGGCAAGCATCGAAAACGCCAAGTTCAAATTTGGCTTGCTGAGCCAAGGTTGGCTTGGTCATGGGCCGGGAGCGAGCCTTCTGATCAAACAGCTGCGCTATATCGATGCCATGAAAGTCCTGCTGACCGATGAGCCATTTGATGCGGCGGAGGCTCTGCGCATCGGTCTTATCAACGAGGTCGTGCCCCACGCCAATCTAATGGAACGGGCGGACGAGATAGCCCACCAGATAGCCAAGATGCCGCCCGCCGCCGTGCGTATGATGAAAGAATTCATCATACGCTTTGGCGATCTACCGACGGATCAGGCCTGGCACGTGCAAAATCTGATCAATAACCTGCTCATTCAGACGACCGCCGACGGCGAAGAGGGACGCGCGGCCTTCAATGAAAAACGCCCACCGAACTTCACCGGGGCGCTTCGTCGGCGCGGCGAGCCTTGGGAGGAACCATCCGAGGAAGAAGCCGCCCGCCTCGACGAGGCGTACCGTAGCGGCGAATTCTAGCCGGCGACTGTCACTCCAGCGATGACGGCGATCAATACGGGTGACCGGGGCTAACCCAGAACACCGTCATCTTTAAGCGCACTGATTTCTGGCCCACTCAGGCCCAGAATATCGCGCAGGACGTCATCGGTATGCTCCCCCAACTCTGGCGCTAGACCGGTTTGGCGGCCGAAACTAGTCCACCAAGGCAATCCCGGCAAAAAGCCGTCACCGTGCCGGTCCCAAAAACCTCTGGCCCGGAGATGCTCACTTTCCACCAGATCCTTCGAACTTGCCAGGGCCGCACTCACAATACCGGACGCGATCAGCTCACCAGCGGCCTCGGCGGCGCTTCGCGGGGCGGCCCAGTCTGCCAAAGCCGTGTCGATGGCTCCCGATCCGGCGCGGCGCCCCACCACGTTAAGGTCCTCCAGGCCCATCAGCCCCGGCACCAGCGCACATAGGTTCCTCCATTGCGTATCGTCGCCAATGGCAACCGAGAGCCACTCGTCCTCGCCGGTACAGCGATAGGTCCCGTGCGGCGCGTGGTTGACCGAAGCATTGCCTCGCGGTCGGGGTGGATCGCCGAGTTGCGCCGACAACAATGCTTCTGGCATCGCCCAGAGCATGGCTTCAAACATGGAAAAATCCACGCGAACACCGCCACCCGACCGTTCACGTTGGCGCCAAATAGACGCCGCGGCCAGGAACGGCAATATCAATCCACACATCGGGTCGAGCCACGCCATGCCCACACGGGGCGGGTGGTCCGGGTGACAATTCAAGCCGGAAAACCCCGCATAACCTTGTAAAAGAGTGCCATAAGCCACCGCGCCGGACTCCGGGCCCGTCCGGCCTAGGCCCGAAGCCGACAGATAGATCAGGTTCGGATTCAAAGATCTCAAGGCCTCGGCGCCTAGACCCAGACGGTCCATGACGCCGGTGGCGAAGTTCTCGATCACGATGTCGCTTTCGGCGGCCAAGCGCCTGGCGAGTTCTACCGCCTCGGGCTTTTTCAGGTTGAGAACGACACCTTTTTTGGCCTGCCCCAACACTGTGTGTAGTTCGGAGGCACGACCAGGGTCGCCCTTTCCTGGCGCCTCGATCTTGATGACTTCAGCCCCCATGGCCGCCAGATACCGAGTGGCGGTTGGCCCGGCTATTACCCAACTGAAATCGAGCACCTTCACCCCGGTAAGAGGCAAGGTCGTCGCCACGCGAGCGGGGGCGATGCTGTTGGAAAAATTCAACCGGAATGGCGCCCCCGGCGTTTTGACCGGCACCCCGTCCAAACACAAGTCCTTGAAATAGTCGCGGTGCGCAAGCTGCGGTGACTCGATCTGCTCCGACAGTTCTCGGAGCGGAAAGCTAGGCACATGAGCGCCCTGGGCAAGGTCGGCGATCCATTGCTTGGGATGTTCGCGGCTCCAGTCACTCATCTGGGCATGGAGCTCGTCCCAATGAGCGACGCGGTCGGCCATGCGCGCGAATCGAGGATCGGCTCCCCAAGCAGGCTCTCCCATAGCGACAAGCCACGACGCCCATTGTTTTTCCTCGCGCGGCGAAATGGCGACGAAACCATCCACGGCGGGCAGAATGCACACCGTCGCGCCATTGCCGTCACCCAACCGCTCTCGCCGCCAGCCCAGGCCATTCCGACCCACGCGCGCCAGATCCGTCATGGCGAGTGTCGCCAACGCCTCTTGCATGGAGACATCAACGACCGCACCCGGCTGGGCCGAAAGCACGGCGTTCATGCCGGCGCAGGCCGCCGCGATCCCACCGATATAGGCAGATTGCCGGCCCACCGCTCGGACCGGCGGCTCCGAAAGATTGTCAACCTGGCCGGTTAGAAGCCGGGCAATTCCACTGGCATACATCAGGGTAAGGTCGGTGGCCGGCTCCTCCGCCCGAGGGCCGGTTTGCCCAAAGGGAGAAATAAGGACAACGGCCGCGGTCGGGTTCAGCGCCCGCAAACCGACCACATCATTGCCCTCGGCCAGCAAACGGGTCGGACATCCCTCGGCGACGATCAAATCAGCGTTGGCGACAGCCGTGGCCCGGTCGACCAATGTCGTGCCACGCGTCAAATAGTGGTCCAAGGGGGTGTCATGTGGCTCACGGGTGGCATCAACCGTCGCGCCCGCGTCCCCGAACAAGCGGCCACAAACCGCCGATGCTAGACCTTGCCCAAGCCGGGCGACGCGAAAACCATCAAGTAAAAGCATCGTCGAAAACCCGCTCCAAGATGGATGGTTGCGCGGCCCATTGGATCAACCGGCTATCGTCATTCCCAAATCCGCCGCCTGGCGTGCGTCGAAAGTCTGGCATTCGTCATCATGACAATGGCCGCGAATGCCGCCACGCACCGTGCCGGGCTCGGTCGCGCGATAGAAATCCCACCAACTATCCGGAAGACGCACGGAATCCGGCGGCGCCAACCACAGTCGGAACAATAGTCGCTTTTCCTCCGGCCTCTCGAAATCTTCATACTCGGTGCGGGAATGCAGAGCTGTGTAATTGTTGATGATCTGCAGGTCTCCAGGTTCCAGAAACATGGTGAACATGTTTTCCGGGCGCTGCAAGATCTCATCCAATACCGCCATGGTTTCAAGCTGCTGGTCCGTCAAGCGCGGCACCACGTCGAAGCGCTGGGCGCTTTGCACCCGGTTGCGGTTCCACTTACCGAAGATTTTGCCGTCGGCGTCATCGAACAACGGTTGGCCGTAGAAAGGCCCTTCGTCTTCGGTTTCCTCGTTTTGTCGGCTAAAATGGAAATCCCGATGGGCGATCTCCGCGAGATCCGGTCGCTCCGCCATCAACACATTCCGCGCCGTTATGCTGCTGGAGACCATACTTTGGCCGCCAGACTTCGCCGTGTTGTAGCAAGTCAGCGTGGTCAGGTCCGCGCCATCGACATGAAAATCCAACTTGGCGTTCGAGGAATACCCCCGACCGCTGGCCGCCCGATAATCCACTCCGACATCGCGAACCGGCGAAATGTATTGGCTGGCCTTGCCCTGGGGCCGAGCGACACCGATATGAAGGCCAATCGCCCAATTCAGCAGCTTGAACTCATTCTCGTCGAGGCCTTCCCTCGGCAAGCCATGTACCAGCGCCAGACCACGACCGTGATGCGCCTCCCGGACAGCGGCGGAGATAATGGGCCAGGCCGACCCAAGATCGAAATCAGCGCGGGAATACTCCAATAGCGACCGCTCGGGGTCGAAGCGTCCCCGGACCATGCGCGCAAGATGCGCCCGAGCGTCCCCGTCGATCGTAAAAACCCAGCTCTGATCCTGTTCAAGATCCGTCACCCGCCACGCGGCGGGTGATTGCCCAGAGGCCATATTCATCCTGACTATTCCTTAACCAACAACGTCCGCAGACACTTTACCACCGATCCAGCCGACCGAATGATTATCGTGTTTTAAAGGTTGCAACTCTTGGGAAACCACCAAGAAAAGCAATTATCCATCACCTAATATTTTATCATCCCTTTTTTAAATCACGGTCCCGACCGTTTCCCGGTATCGGGCATACTTAATGATCTTCCACGGGCATCCTAAAATTCTGATCCGCGTTCCCACCACGACCCTAGCGGAAGATAGGCCTTGTCGGGCGCCCCATGGGGGGGTTTCACGAGGCAAGGTCAATGCTATAAAATAGGCGTTCAAAGTGGTCGAAAAGATGCCCCGTCACGGTGCGCTCATCGGTTGGCGGTTTAATGAATGGGCGCACAAGAGAGCGATTTGTTCATGGAATACAAGAATTTGGGTGCCACCGGCTTGCGCGTCAGCGTGGCTGGTCTTGGATGCGGGGGTAATAGCCGGCTCGGGTTGGGCACCGGTTCCTCGGAAGCGGAGGCGGTGAATTTGGTCCGCGCCGCCCTCGACCTGGGTGTGAATTTTCTGGACACGGCGGAAGCCTACGGCACCGAGGGCGTGGTCGGAAAAGCCGCCGATGCCGCCGGCCGTGACAAAGTCGTCATCTCGACCAAGACCCGGATCAAATTTGATGAGCGTGTGCTTGGTGGCGCCGATGTCGTCGAAAATCTGGAAGCCTCGCTTGACCGACTTGGCACCGAATATGTGGATGTCTTCCATTTGCACGCCATTTCGCCTGGTCTCTACGACCATGTTCTCGACCGAATCGTGCCGGCACTGCTCGCCGAAAAGGAGAAGGGCAAGATCCGGCATATCGGCATTACCGAAACATCGCCCTTTGATCCCGAGCAAAAGATGCTCGCTCGCGCCTTGTCCGAGCCATCGTGCTGGGAAGTTGTGATGTTCGCCTTTCACATGATGAATCAGGGTGCCAGGCGGAAGGTTTTTCCCGGAACCATGGAACGGCGTATCGGCACGCTCTTGATGTTCGTCGTCCGCAATATCTTCAGCAATCCCACGGTTCTTTTGGAAACGGTGGAAGCGCTGGTCAAGGACGGGACATTGGTGCTCGATGCAACCAGGCACGGGGGACCACTCGACTTCCTGATTCACGAGAGCGGCGCCGAGAGCGTGATCGACGCGGCCTATCGGTACGCACGGCACGAGCCCGGCGCCGACGTGGTTTTGTTCGGGACCGGCAAGACCGAACATCTGGCATCAAATATCAACTCGATTCTGCGCCCTCCCTTGCCCGAAGTGGACCGACGCGAACTGGCCACGCTGTTCAGTCATTTGACGGGCGTTGGTCTTGACCTGCCGGATCGCATGCGCAAGCCATGAACCTCAAGGGCATCGGCCGCTTAACCTCGGATGCCTCCGGATGGGCATATGTTCGACTAACCATGTTTCCGGGCTTATCTTTTCCTCAATCAAGCACGCTGGGCGCGCCGCGCCCCGCACTCAAACGGGATGAACACCATGCATTACGATAGCATCGTCAACCAACACGGATTGAAACACGATCCCTTCAAGGCGCTCGTGGCGCCGCGGCCCATCGGTTGGGTCTCCACGGTTGACGAGAACGGTGTGTCGAATCTCGCGCCGTATAGCTTTTTCAACGCGGTAAGCGACCGACCGCATTATGTCATGTTCGTTTCCAGTGGCCGCAAGGATAGCTTGCGCAACATCGAGAAGAACGGCGAGTTCACTTGTTCGTTGTCCACATGGGAGACCCGCGACGGCATGAACATTTCTTCGGCCCCGGTGCCAGCGGGAGCTGATGAATTCGCCCTGGCGGGTCTAGAGACGGCGCCGTCCAAGTTCGTCGCGCCCCCGCGGGTGAAACTAGCGCCGGCGGCCATGGAATGCCAGCATTGGAAGACCGTGGAATTGCCGGATGTCGAGCCCGGTGGAGACGCCGGCCATTTCATGGTGATCGGCCAGGTCATCGGGATCTATATCGACGATGCGGTCATAAAGGACGGCATGGTCGATACCGGCGCGATGCGCCCACTTGGCCGCATGGGCTACATGGATTACGCCGTGGTTACGCCGGAAACCGCCTTCACGCTGAACCGACCGATCGTTGATCCGGATGGATCGGTCAGCAGCCCGTCCGCCTCTGAATGGGACGGCACCTACCGGTAAGGCTCTCCCGGGGCCTCCCGTTCGACGTTCTCGTAAAGGAAAACACCACGAGCGACCTTCCCAAATGCCTGCTCATCGTGACGGCCGAGATCGACGCGGAGGTCGAAGACGCGTGGAACGCTTGGTATGACGCGGAGCATTTCCCCGACGTCCTGGCGCAACCAGGGGCTCATGGCGGCAGACTCTTCGCAACCGAAGGCACGGGTCGGATCACCGGTAATAGCGAGATCCGCCCCGTGCGGCCAAGGTCTACACGACGATCTACGAAATCGACAGCCCGGAGGTCATGGACACACCGGCGTTCAAGGAGATGCGGGGTTGGCACCATTTCGCCGACCGAATTCGGGCCACCGCGCGCGTGATCCGAACGCTATAGAGGCGGCGGCTTCTTAAACTGGCCTTCCAATGACAAGATCCGCCGTCCTATTCCCCCTGAGCGACGGCCCGGCTTTCCGCATAGGAAATCGTCGGGTACCTGGCCAGGTTATCTGGCCCACAACAACTCGGAACACGGGTCATTTTGAAGTTGGTATTGGCGTTGAAGAAAAACGGCACCGAATACCGGGAGGTTGTGCCGGCGTTGTTGTTGGCGAAATGCTTCACACTGATGAACCGATCATTGGTCCATTGTCGTAAAAGTTCGCCGGAGTTAACGACAAAAGCATCCTTCAGCAGCGGGACCTTGACCCATCCCTTGCGACGCTCATCGAAAATCGTCAGTCCCGGGCTATCCTGGGCAAGAATGGTACAGAATGTCGTATCGACGTTAGTTGATATACCAAACCCATCCGGCGACGGATCGACGATTGGCGGATAATGGGTCATGCGCAGACGATATTGTGGCTCAATAAAGGCTTCGTCGAAGAAACTCATCGGCGTCCCGAGCGCGGCGGCGAAACGGGTAGAAACCTTTTTCCCAACCGCTCCAGTGCCAGGGCATAAGTCTCGACCTGTTCCCTGAACCCGGGAAGCACGCTTGGACCGGGCCATTGATTGCCGTCGAAGGACAGCGCGTGGAACCGGTGGACCATTTCGAACAGGTCCTGAATATCGCTTGATCGAATTACGTGCCCGACAATCGAGAAAACCCAACCTCCTCGCAGGAGGCTCTCCGAGTGACGGCGAGTACGTAGAGCGCCTTAGTCGATCCGGTTGAAGTATTCCGTCAAATCCAGCGCCGGAATGTCGGCCTCTTGCGCATCCTCGGGGCGAGAACGTGTCCTAGCCCGCAGCTTCCTGGCGAAGCTGGCTTTTTCTTTCCTACGGGTCATAATTTTTATTGGTCATCGTCGGGTCGGTCCTGTCGAATTTCACGCTTGGGGCGTCTCGGCGAAAGAGGCAATGCGGTCATTCGTGGGGAAACCTCTAAGGGTCGTCCAGTCTGGGCGAGCTCAACGGTGGCTGGCATGGCTTGATGCGTGGTCTCTGTCTGGAGCATATTCTGATCGCCGAACAGATGCCACCCGGGTGGCTCAAGGCTCATAAATAAAGCGAAAAACTCTTCCGTCTCAATACGACGACAATCGACACAGCAGATTCAAAGACGATGACCCTCGATTCCACGCCGACACTTCTTCTCGCAGGGCGCATGTGCATGCCCTGGTTGGATATGGTGAAAGAAAAGCTGACCACCAAGTGGGAGGTTCTGACTTGGTCCGAAGACGAACCCTACGCATAGTTCGAGGAACTGGTGCCGCGCGCCGACACGATTGTCGGTGGCCGGATCGACGACACCTAGCCGGCAACCCCTAAGTTGAAACTTTACCAACTTCCCTTCACGGGATTGCATTGGCTCGCGCCCAAGGACGTCCCGGCGGGTTGCTTGGTTTGCGATACCTATGGCCATGAAATCGCCATCGCCGAACACATTCTGACCATCATGCTGGAAGCGGAAAACGATTTGGCGAAGCGAAGCGAACGCTTCCAGATCCGGGGCTGGGCCGACAGGGCCCAAGGGATCGGTCCAAACCATGGCGAAGTGCATGGCAAGACCATCGCATCATCGGATATGGCCGGATCGGGCGCGAGGTGTCGGCCCGGGCTAAAGCCTTTGGCGTGACGGTTGTCGCCACCTGGCGCACCGTCAGACCGGCACCCGATCTTGCGTGGTTCGGAAAGATGGATGAACTCGACAGGCTTCTGGAGATCAGCGACTACGTCGTGCTGACATTACCCCTGGCGAACGAGACACGGGGATTGATCAACGCTAGTCGTTTCGCCCGGATGAAATCCAGCGCTTTCATGATCAATGTCGGCCGCGGTCCGGTGGTCGATGAAGTCGCGCTCCATACGGCACTCTCGGAAAAGCGGATCAAGGGGGCGGCGATCGATGTCTGGTATCAGTATGCCAGCGACCTTGAACTTCATCGAGGGCCGTCACGGTTTCCCACGGAGAAACTGGATAACATCATCATGACACCGCACAGCAGTGGTAGCTCCAACGCGACGCGGTTACGCCGTTGGAGCTTTCTCGCCGGCAATCTCGACCGCCTCACGCGCGGCGAGCCGTTGGACAATGTCTGTTTCGAGGGAACCGCGCCCAGGGATGATCCCCGGGTGAGACGCACTCGACTTGCACGCAACCGACTTTAGGGGCTCGGTGTTATCCGGTTTGGATCTTTCTAATTTGACCCAGCGCGTCTGTCGTCAGTGGCCCCTTGTTTACCGCCGCGGTCGCTTGTTGCAATTCATCCAGCGTCGCGATGCCGATTTCAACCGTTGGCAACACGGGATTGGAAATGACGTACCGAACCGCCAGTTCCGGCAGGCTCACGGCATGGCCAGCCTCGACAAGAGGTTCAAATCGCAGCGCTTGGGTTACGTCGGACGCGTAGTTTCCACTGGCCCCAATCGGATCGACACGCTTCATGCCGAGGGGATGGCGATCCTCGCTTCCGGACAAAGCGCCGCCCGCCAGGACCCGCACGCCGATTGTTCCGACGCCATTGCTCTTGGCCACGGTCAACAGTTGGCGATAATTCTGGGCCGGGTACGAGCCCGAGACACCTTCACCCGCGGAGGGCACAAGCATGTTGTAGAAGACCTGCGCGCTGTCGAAGTGGCCGGATGCGACCAATCGATGCAGAGCATCGGTATCGCCTTTCGCGGTAAAGCCAAGAAATCGTGTCTTACCCTCGTCCCGCAGCTTCAGGAACGCCGGGACGACCTCATTGAGCACCCGATCCACCGTCATCGTCCCGGCTTCAGATGAGTCGCCCAAAGTGTTGTGCAGCTGAAAAATGTCGACGCGGTCCTGCTTCAATCGACCGAGGCTGGCCTCCAAGGAGTTCCGGATCGCGCCAGCGAGATCAGCGGCATCGTCCTGGGTCACCCCGATTTTGGTACTTACGATGACGCCATCACGATCGCGCCCCAATGCCCGCCCAAGATTGGTTTCCGAAGCGCTGTTGCCATAGGCCGGCGCCGTGTCGAAATGGTTGATACCGTTATCCCGCGCCCACGCCACGGCGCGATCCTGGTCGGCGGCGCTTCCCTGGGTCATCAATCCACCGACCGCCCCACAACCAAAGGTCAAAAGGGAAACATCAAGATCCGTGCGGCCAAATCGGTTCGTTTTCATCAGATTTCCCCATGGGTTGAAACACTCATTACCGGACGGCATGAGCCTGTCAGGCGCTGGCCGCTCTCACAAGGTCGACCCTGGGTGCTCTAATCAACCGAAGGGGTTGGTGTCAATCAACCCTTCCTCCGTCGCCTTGATCTGCAACGCCAAATACTTCGAGTAGACGCGCGCCTGGGTGAGGCTGCCAGCGATGAACCAAACGCCTTCTTGCGGCGTGCGCTTGAACATGTTCGCGAGCTCGCCGTCCGGATCCACGCCCCAAATCGGGCCAATTCGATCGGCCATTTCGTCACCAAGCGCACGGCGCACCAACTCGCCTTGTGGGTAATAGCCGGTGCCGAGCACAATTACATCCGCCGGCACGACGCTGCCATCCGTTAAGAGCGCGCCTTCTGGACAATAGCGCTCGATACGATCGTTCTGCAGCAGCCCGATCTCGCCCTTGATCATCAACTCCGAGCTGCCGGCATCGAGGTTGTAACCACCACCGCGCCGGCGGTACTTCATTTGGTGACCGGTCTCATCCTCGCCAACATCGTATTTAAAGCCGATCCCCTTAAGCCCGTCGATCATGTCTTTATCAAGCGCGGTCATGCGCTTGACCGCGAGCTTATAGGCTTCAATGATCATCGGTGGCGTGGCGGCCGCGCCAATCAGATCACAGTCCTCTACCGGCAAGCCCTCGTCATAGAGCGCATAGTTGAGCTTGGCTGAAGGGTCGATCGAGACGACGGTGGTGGAGCCGCGTTGAACGATGGTCGTGTGACAATTAAAGCTGTGCAGATCGAGCGCTATGTCGTTGCCGCTGGAGCCAGTACCGATGACGATCGCGTTCTTGCCGGCATAGGGCGAACCGCTGTCAAAGCCCTCGGAATGCAGCACGTCCCCCCCGAAGGTATCGAGGCCGGGGATTTCCGGAACCAATGGGTAGGTGCTGACACCGTTGGCGAAGACGATATGACGGGGGCGCATCACGCGCTCCGTCCCATCCGCGCGTTTCAGTGTGGCCTCCCAGCATTTCGCGTCCACGTCCCAGGTCCCCTGGGTGAACTCGGTGTTCGTCCAGTGGTTGATCTCCATCACCTGGGCATAGGTCTCGAACCAGAGCCCGAGCATGTCCTTTGGAATGTAATTCGGCCAGGTCGGCGGAAACGGCATATAGGGTAGGTTGTTAACGTGGATTGAATTATGCAGGGCGAGCGAGTGGTAACGCTTGCGCCAGCTGTCGCCGATGCGCGGCCATTTTTCGACGACAAGCGTATCGACGCCAACCTGATTGAGGCGGGCCGCGATCGAGAGACCCGCCTGGGCGCCGCCGACAACCAGCACGGTCGGGTCACGATCCTCATACGATTGGGCTCCGCGCCGGGCATCCTCCCAGTTGTCGCCACCGAAATTGCGGGAAAAAGCCGCACCGCTTGGCCGATTGGCGCCAATCTTTTCCTCGGAACCCACCAGTTCCTCAAGCGAGGTGGAAATGACCCAGGCCTTGTGACCAGCGGCTCCTGCACCATCCGACGCGGGCACGAGGCGAAGCGCGCCCTCAGCGTGCCCAACCTTGGTCTCGAAACCGTAGATCGCCTCGATACAATCGCAGCCCAAACGTTTTACCCGTCGCGGCGGCGTGCGATTTGCGCTTATCTTGAATCCAAGCGCGTTCACGGCTGGCTGTCGGACGAGAAAATTCTTGGCGATTTCCTCGGCCCCCACATGAGCTGTCAGGTGCCAGGTGAAGGCGAGCACGTCCCGCCAATTGCATTCGTCATCCAGCAGGGACGCCAACACTGTTTCATCACCACCCGCCAAGGCCTTTTCGAAGGCTCCGAGCCAGACGGCGACAATCTCTTGTGTTTCTGCCTCGTCGCGCACTTTCGCGATTGTATTGTCTATGAAGTTCACCGACGTTCCCCAAATAACTCCCGCGCATGGCGGGGATGATAATCGAACAAGCCCGGTTCGTGAACCACAAGCGATTGCTAAATCATCGACGCGGTGCATTGATCAAGAGGGGGCGGAGCGCGATTAAACTCCCGCTGTTGGCCCTGAAAGATGGACCGGAGAATCGCGTCGACCGTGTTGTCCCGCCTTCGCTAGAATTCGCAATCCGAAATAGGTCGCGAGGATCCAACCCGCCTGCCTCTCTTGCTCTTTGGCATTGATAGCCGGAATGTCGAGGGCCGCGAGGACCTCGCGAACCGCGTTCTCAAGACGGACGACGCCGAGGCTAGAGCGAACGGGCCGGCATCGACGTAAAAACCGGGGTCGCGGTGAAGGGCATCAACCGCTCGAAAGATCGCCTTCTTGTGGAATACGAGCACGAAGGCCGATCCCGGACCATCCAAGCCGAACGGGTTGTCAATGGCGCCGAGCACGTCGCGAATGTGGACGCGCTTAATCTCGACGCCGCGAACGCCAAACACAACGGCTTGCGTATCGAAACCGACCCTTTTCTCAGATCGACGACGAACCCGGCGGTCTGGGTAACTGGCGACGCACTCACCACCTCACCCCAACTCTCGCCCATCGCGACGCATGAGGGCCGGGTCGTTGGCCGAAACATCGTCGACGGACCGTCGCTTGCCCGTGATTACGCGGTCATCCCGAGCGTGGTTCACACCGTGCCGGCCCTTGCGGCATTGGGCATTAAGGAGGAAGCCGCGATCGCCGAGGGATTGAACGTCAAGGTTTCAACGGGCGGAATGACTGGCTGGTTTTCGGCTAAAAGCTATGCCGAGGCGGTCGCTAGGGCAAAGGTGTTGGTCGACCAGGATACCGATAGGATCGTCAGGGCTCATATGGTCGGCCACCGCGCAGACGAGTTGATCCATCTGCTCTCCATGGCGATCCGCCACGACGTCCCGGCGAGCGCGATCAAGGAAGATATGCTTGCTTGCCCAACCTTCTCATCGGATGTGA
This sequence comes from Alphaproteobacteria bacterium, assembly GCA_028822575.1. Next base: position 16,679 of record JAPKDN010000007.1, read on the forward strand.
AAAAAATCTGTTTTGATCATGCCGAGCGACAACCAAACTTATCGCTTCAACCCGGAGGACATCTCAGACAATGCCGTTTAGGGGTGTCGACAAGGGTCCGTTCAGTACAGCGGACGCGATTTCCGCGGCCCTGTCGGCACCTATTATCGGCGTCGAATAACGTAAGAACTTAGCTTCAACCCGCGCTGTAGTCAGCGGAAAACCCGGATCACCCGGCAACTGGGACGCGGTGATGGTTTCAAGGCTCTCCTTGGTCATGACCGTCAAGGTCGCCGCGCGCTCATTGTTTAGTGTCAGCACGGGGTCCTCCACAAGCGATACAAGGGCTTCGAGGCGACGCACTTCGCTGTCCCTTAGAGCATTCGCGTCATAGGCCTCTGGACCAAGATCGCCGCGCACCAACGCGGACGCCAATCCATAGCTCAAGCTGAATTGGGCTTGGATTGGCGTTACCGGCGCGCGGTTGCCACAATAGGTCAAGGCTTCGCCGTAGATCGACAATGTCAGACTTTGTATATGCCGGCTGTCGGGGTTGTCGGCGCCGCGCCGCCAGTCGATCGCCGCTTGGGCCCCATAGTGAACATGACGCACGGCCGCGAAAGGCTTCAAATACCCCTCGAGGAGCAACCATTCGCCGGAGTCCACCAGAAGGCTCGCATCGTTGGCCGCGCCGAGCGCCAGTTCATTGAATACTTCAATCGCTCCCACCGGCGCGCCGATATCCGCCGCCGCCGCGAGCACCTGCATAATGCCACGCCGGGCTGCCTCTCCAACATAAGCGTTGCGGATATCCGCGCCTTGCTGAATTGGCAAATATAGGCTCCAAGGTAACTGGCACGCCGCTCCTCGCAAAGCTTGCATCGTGATTTCGGGGCTAAGGCCCATCAAGCGAGCGGCGGCGGTGGCGGCGCCGAATGTGCCCCAAGTCCCATCAACATGCATTCCCGGCTTGATACGCAAAACGGCGCCTAGGCGGCCAGCGACCTCATAACCCGCCACCAATGCCGTCAGTGTCTCGCCAAGCGTCGCGTTCCGTTGGAGCGCAAGCGGCAATGCCGCCGCGAAAGAGTGCAGGCCGGGGCGGCCATGCGCGCGTGGCAACCCTTCACAAGCCTCATCCCAGCATGCGGCCAAGCCCGCCAGATAGGCACCCGCGCTTACGGAAAAGGAGCCCGAGACGCCGGTTAGCGTCACGGGACCGGGTTCAATTCGCCACAATGCCACGCCAAGTTTCCTTGGACTGGGTTTCGCCATACCGGCGATCATGCAGCCCAATGTGTCGAGAAAAAGCTGCCGGGCGCGTGTTTCGACCGCTCGATCATCCAACGGGTCGGCTTCGAATAACCAAGCGAGCACATCAGGTAAATGTTTTTCCAAGCCGCCACCTCACCATTGCGCGCCACGAAAGGGCGGATCTCCCTTCCGTGCGCTGGCCATCAATTCTGGTTGGCGCCCCTAAATGCTTCTGAACCCTCCATCCGCCATCACGATGCCACCGGTCACATAGGCGGCCAGATCGGAAGCCAGGAAGATGGCCGGCCCCACGATGTCACTGGGCTTGCCAGCGCGCCCAAGCGGCGTGTGGTCCATGACTTTCTGAATCATCTCGGGATTACCATCTCGCGCGGCCTTGTTCAGCGGCGTCTCGATAAGGCCCGGTCCAATCGCGTTCACCCGAACGCCATCTGCTCCAAGCTCAGCCGCGAGCGCGCGAGTCATCCCGAGCACCCCATGTTTAGACGTCGTATACGCCGCCGAATTCGGCCAGCGGACATGCATGAATGACTGGATAGAGCCAATATTGATCACACGCCCCTTGGTTTCGCGGAGCTGCTCCAGAAACGCGTGCGTGACATTAAAGACGCCCTTGATATTCACCTCTAGAATATCATCCCAATCCTTGGCGACCGTGTCTCTGTCGCCCGTGATCGGTGTTCGGCGATTGATCCCGGCGTTATTGACCAGGATCGAGACCTTGCCCAGTTTACCGGCGACCTCATCCGCCACGACCCGGCATCGGTCACGGTCGGTTACATCAATTTCGATGCTGATGGCTTTTCCGCCGGCGTCGACGATCGCCTTGGCGGTATCAGCGCCAGCCGCGGCATTGACGTCGACGATCGCAACCGTCGCTCCTTGTTCGGCATAGCCAAGCGCGATCGCCTCGCCAATTCCAGAGCCGGCCCCGGTCACGACCGCAACATGGCCTTCCAACAATCCATTCACTTTAACATTC